>JAGHYP010000046.1 GCA_017743585.1 Chloroflexota bacterium | reverse complement strand
CTATTGTCGCTGTTGAGCGCTATCAGCAGACCTGCTGAGGCTTGAACGCGCCCTGTGTAATCAATAGGCTAAGATTGCCGCTGCGCTCGCTGCGCTCTTCGGCGCGCTATCGGCGGTTGGGCTGTGTTGTGAGCATGACGTGGCGCGTCACGCTTTTGGCGTTACACTTTCCTATCAGCATGTCGCACTCCCCTGCCATGCGCTGTTCTGATGATCGGCTCTGATTTCAGCATGGCTTCACTTGACAAATGACCGCTTTTATCATTCAATTGCCGTATGCTGACGCTGATTGACTACCGCGTGCGCCAGCGCGACTATTTGCTACAAATCGCCCGTGCGCTCACCTCGCGCTTGGACGTGGATGAGGTGCTGCGCTTAGTGCTGGCGGCGTCGCTTGCTATGCTGGGCGGCGAGGTCGGGCTGGTCGCGCTGCGCGAAGCGGACAATCGCTTCCGTGCGCGCGCGAGCGTCGGCGTGCCTGCTGAGAAGCTAGGCGTCTTCAAGCCGCTTCTGGAGAGCATTTCGCTCGATGAGCAGCATGGCGGCATTCAATACAACCAATTGAACTTGAAGATGCGCCTTGTGGCGCGCGCGCTCGATCTGCGGCTTCGGCAAGCCATCGCGCTGCCGATGGTGATGGGCGATCAAATCCTTGGCGTCATCTTCGTCCTGCGCAGCTATGTTGGCGAGTACAGCGCGAACGATCAAAGCGTTTTGCAGAGCTTTGCCGATCAAGCGGCAATCGCCGTCCACAACGCGCAGCTATACGAGCGCCTGAGCGCCGAGCAGCAGCGCTTGAGCGCGATTCTGGAGCACAGCGCTGACGGTGTGCTGATCATGGACGCATCGCAGCGCATCATCGGCTTCAACAAGGCATTGGCGCGCATCACTGGCTGGAGTCAGGCGGAAGCGATCGGTCAGCTGCACGACAGTATCATCTCTTGGGAGCGCGTAGAGCATGGTCAGCCGCTGGGCGCGGCGCTGGCGAGCGGCTGGGGGAGGCAGCAGCAAATAGACGATGACGAGCCTGATACGCGCTACGTGGAAGGCGATCTGCGGCGGCGCGACGGCTCGCGCATCAGCGTAGGCATCACCTACACAGCGTTGTTCGACGACGAAGGCAGGCTGCAGAACATCATCGCCAACGTGCGCGACATCACGCACTTTCGGCGCGCGCAAGAGGCGAAATCGGCGTTCATCTCGGCGGTTTCGCACGAGTTGAAGACGCCTGTGGCGCTGATCAAGGGCTATGCCAGCACATTGCGCCGTGAAGACGCTCGCTGGGATGAGGCGACTGTGCAGCGCGCGCTCGCCGTGATCGAAGATGAGGCAGATCGGCTTGCCGCCTTGATCGAGAACCTGCTGGCTGCGTCAAAATTGCAGGCAGAGGGCATGCGCTTGACGCAGATCGGCGAGGTGGACCTGAAGGCGTTGCTTGCGCAGGCGGTCGAGCGCTTCCAGACTCAAAGCGATAAGCATCGCCTTGTGGTGGCATTGCCGCCCGACCTACCGACGGTGCGCGGCGACGAAGTGCGATTGCGCCAAGTGTTTGATAATTTGCTCAGCAATGCGATCAAGTACTCGCCCAATGGCGGCGAGATTCGCGTCAGCGGCGCGTTTGACGCACGAGGCGTCACTATCAGCGTCAGCGATCAAGGCATCGGCATTCCTGCTGAGGAGTTGCCGCACATCTTCGAGCGCTTCTATCGCGTGGATAGCGCGCTGAGCCGCCGGACGCCGGGCACAGGCTTGGGCTTGTACTTGGCGAGCGCTTTCGTCAAGGCGCACGGCGGCACGATCAGGGTGGAGAGCACGCTGAACAAAGGCTCAACCTTCCACGTCTGGCTGCCGCGTTCGCCCGCTTAGTGGCGTTGTGACCGACGGATCCGCAGTGAGCTATCGCGCTTGTAGGATACCTTGGCTGAGGAGTCTTGAGCATGTTTCGACCGATAACGCGGCAGGTGGCCTGCCCGAGCTGTCGCCAGCCGTTCGCTGCTCAGATCGAGCAGATCATTGATGGGGGGCGCGATCCGCGCGCCAAAGCGCGCTTGCTGAGCGGGCAGATCAACGTTGTTCGCTGCCCATACTGCGGCTATGAGTTCCGTCTGGCGACGCCAATCCTGTATCACGATGCCAGCAAAGAGCTGCTGCTCGTCAACGTCCCAATGGAACTCGGCTTGCCCCTCGCCGAGCAAGAGCGCGTGATCGGCTCGCTGACTCAGGCGATCATCAACAGCCTGCCGCAAGAACAGCGCAAGGGCTACTTGCTGATGCCGCGCTCGACTTTGACCTTGCAAGGCATGATCGAGACGATCCTCGAAGCGGACGGCATCACGCGCGAGATGCTCGAAGCGCGCCTCAACAAGCTGCGCCTTGCCGAGCAATTCCTGCAGACCGATCCTGCGCAATGGGGGGCGCTTGCGCAGCAGCACGACTCAGCGCTGGACGAGGAATTCTTCGCCCTGCTGGGCGCTTCGGCAGAAGCTGCGCTGCAAGACGGTCGCCGCGATTTGGCGCAGGCGATGCTCGCCCTGCGCGATCAGCTGCTCAGCCTCTCTAGCACTGGGCAGCGCCTGATGAGCAACGTAGCAGCTCAAGAGGCGCTCATTCAGGCGGTGGCGAGCGATCTGAACGCGCTCGGCAATCAGGTCAGCCGCGAGAAACTGCTCGATTTAGCGATCCGCTATGCGCAGGAAGAGAAGGCTGATAAGCTCGAAGTGCTGGTCGGCTTGGCGCGTCCTGTGATGGATTACATCTTCTTCCAGCAGCTGACGGCGCGCCTCGAAGCGGCTGACGCGCCACAACGCACCTTGCTCAGCAAGCTGCGCGAGCAGTTGCTCACGCTCACGCAGGCCGTTGACCAGCAATCGCAGGCGCTGGTGCAGCAGGCTGCCCAAACGCTACAAACCATCGTCAACAGCAGCGATGTGGACGCGGCGATCCGCTCACGGCTAGACTTGATTGACGATGTGTTCATCTCCGTGCTGAGCGCCAACATCCAAAATGCCGAGCAGCGTGGCGACGCAGCCGTTGCTTCGCGCCTGCGCGAGGTGATGGAGCGCACCATGACGATCCTGCAGGAAGATGCGCCGCCTGCCGTTCGGTTCGTCAACGAGCTGCTGCTGCAGCCGAGCGCTGAGCGCGCTCGCGAGCTATTGGCGGCGCGAGCTGCTGAGTTCGGGCGCGAGCTGCTGGACGTGATGACGGATTTGCTGAACGAATTAAGCGCGCGTGGACACAGCGCCGCGCTCGAACGCCTGATCGCCCTGCGCCAGATGGCGGCCGAGGTGCTGGGCGACCTCGCCATGCAAGATGGAGCGCCATCTGATAGCGCGCCTAAACCGCCGCTGCTCGACTCCAAGTCTGCTGAGCGCAAGAGCGGCATCATCTTGCCCTTCTCAGCGCGCAAACGCGCTCGCGACGACTAGATAATAGTTGCATCCTGATCGCTCGCCTGCACCTGAGGCTTGCTCGCTGTTTCAGAGCGTGACCTCCTTGACGGCCTTCCCGCCACGCCCAGCACAGGTGAGCGGATCGTCTGAGCCAGCTGCACATGGATGATCCCACGATTGGCTTGCGCGTAGCGCCCTGCCCACTGATAGTTCCAACAATCCAGCGCGTCGCCCCGATCGGCGGCGCTGAAGGCGGTCGGGCAGGCTGTGCCTGCGCGCAAGGTATGGACGCGGCGTGGGCAGACTCAGCACGGCGGCAGGCGGCACGGCGACTCTGCCAAACAGGCAGCTGCCTAACTCAGCAATGCTATGAATGAGCGACCTTGCTCAGAAAACGCCTGCTCGCCGCGCCATACGCGCTCGCTGTTGTCTGCCACAGCCTCAGGTGACTTCGCTCAAATCACACAGCCATTCCGGAAAAAGCTCAAATTTTGCTTCGAAGGCATAGCATGGCGTGCGCGCTCAATGTGCGCGCTATCGGGCTACTGCCCGGCGAGTTCCTCTTCGGCGATGCGCGCCCTGAGAAACGCTAGGCCTTCCTCATAGGTATCGAAGGAGGCAGCGCGATCGAAGTGCGCCAACTTGAGGGCCACCTCGGCAACTGCGCGAGCGATGGCACTGGCGCCAACAATGGCAGCGCTGCCGCTCATAGGGTGTCTCAGCGCTGGTGCTTCGCGCGCGCGCAATGCATTTGGTGCAGGCATCTTGCTACGACGCGTATCGATCAGGATATGAATTGGACGCTCCGCTGCGTCGTAGAAGCGTCGCGCCTCTGGGAACAAACTGACCATCTCCTGCGCCGTCCATGGATCGCTGAACGTGACCAACAGGATACGACCGTTCTCGATGAGTTCCTGCGTGACGGGCATTTTGAAGCTTCCTCCTGAATGCCTCAGGCTGCTTTGCGGCAAGATAGCGGTCCAAGCTCACTTGGGGCATAATGATACACGATAACATTTCGATGCATTCAGGCTCTTTTCTGCGATGCATCACGGTGTGCTAACATTCCCTAGCAGCTTGCAGCGTGGATAGAGAGAATGAGCGCCTATGGCAGAGATAGATAACGGCTTGAGCGCCATCGTACGGACTTTTGAGCGCGCCAAAAGCGAAGGGCGCGCCACCTTCATGCCTTTCTTCATGGTCGGCTATCCTGACATGGCGACTTCGATCAACGTGCTGCAAATGTTGGCTGAGCTGGGCGCGGACGCGCTGGAGATCGGGGTGCCGTTCAGCGACCCGCTGGCGGACGGACCAACGATTCAACGTGCTTCGCAAGTGGCGCTGGAAAATGGCACGCGCGTCAGCGATTGCATCGCAGCGGTGCGCACATTGCGCGAGCGCGGCGTGGACATTCCGTTGCTCATGATGAGCTACCTGAATCCGCTGCTCGCCTACGGCTTGGAGCGCTTCGTCTCGGATGCGGCGAGCGCAGGCGCTAGCGGCTTCATCGTGCCCGATCTACCGCCGGAAGAAGCAGAGGAACTCAGGGCGTTGTGCGCGGCGCACGGGCTAGGCTTCGTGCCTTTGTTGGCGCCGAACAGCACAGCGGCGCGCATTGGCGAGGTGGCTAGGGCGGCGCGCGGCTTCTTGTATCTCGTCTCAGTAACGGGCGTGACGGGCGCGCGCGAGACGCTGCCGCCCGACCTGACCGATTACATCGCGCGCGTGCGCGCCGCCACCAATTTGCCGTTGGCGGTCGGTTTTGGCATCAGCAAGCCGGGTCAGGCGCGGCAAGTGGCGGCGCACGCCGACGGCGTGATCGTGGCGAGCGCGCTCATCAGCTTGATGGAACAGGCGGGCATGGATGCCGTCCGCGAGCTTGCTGCAAGCCTGCGCGCCGCCTGTGTGGTAGAATTAAAGACAGAAGATAGTGTTGTGACTTCAGAATAGTGTTCATGGCTGAGCGAAAGATTCGCGTGCTGATAGCCAAACCGGGCTTAGATGGGCACGATCGCGGCGCGAAAGTGGTAGCGCGCGCCCTGCGCGATGCAGGCATGGAAGTCATCTACACAGGCTTGCGCCAGACGCCCGAGATGATCGTCGAGGCGGCGTTGCAGGAAGACGTGGACGTGATCGGCTTGAGCATCCTGAGCGGCGCGCACATGGCGCTCGTGCCGCGCATCCTAGAGCTGATGAAAGCGCACAACCTGAACGACGTGAAAGTGGTGCTCGGAGGCATCGTGCCCGATGAAGATATCCCCATCTTGAAGCAGATGGGCGTCAGCGGCATCTTCGGGCCCGGCAGCGATACGCAACAGATCATTGAGCATATCCGCAAGGTGGTCTCGCTTGAGTGAGGCGGCGACTTTGCCGCCCATCGTGGCGGCTATTCGAGAGAGTCGGCGTGCGTTGGCGCGCCTGCTGACGCGCATTGAGAACAACGCTGCTGCGGCTGAACTAGCGGCGCTCTATTCGTTCGGCGGCAACGCGCACCTGATCGGCGTGACCGGCGCGCCCGGCACAGGCAAGAGCAGCCTAGTCAACAGCATGGCGAAGGCGTACCGCGCCGAAAGCAAGACGGTTGGCATCTTAGCAGTCGATCCGAGCAGTCCCTTCAGCGGCGGCGCTGTGCTGGGCGATCGCATCCGAATGCGCGACTTGCACGGCGACTCAGGCGTGTTCATCCGCAGCATGGCGACGCGCGGCTACCCGGGCGGCATCGCGCGCACCACGATTGACATGGCCCGCGCGCTGGACGCGGCAGGCTTCGATATCGTGCTGATCGAGACGGCCGGCGCGGGACAGAGTGAGGTGGAGATCGCCTCTATCGCTCAGACGACCATTGTGGTGGAAGCGCCGGGGCTGGGCGACGATGTGCAGGCGATCAAGGCGGGCATCCTCGAGATCGCCGATATCCTCGTGGTGAACAAGGCGGATCGCCCGGGCGCGGAAAGCACAGTGCGCGCCTTGCGCGCTATGCTCGATTTCGGGCGGCGCGCGGAGCGCGTGATGCATCACGGAGAGCTGATGAGCATCGCAGCTGTGCCGAGCGGCGGCGAAGATTCGGCTTGGCAGACGCCGATCGTACAGACCATTGCCACAAATGGCACAGGCGTTGCCGAGCTCCTGACGAAGATCGCCGAGCATCGCGCCTATTTGCAGGCGAGCGGCACACAGCGGTTGCGCGAGCGCGCTAGCCTCAGCGCTGAGATCGCCGAGCGGCTGCGCGATCTGCTCCTGATGCGCTTGATCGAGCAGGTCGGCGCGGCGCACCTACAAGCGATTGTCGAGCGCGTCGTGGCCCGCCAAATCGATCCAAGCAGCGCCGCCGCGCAGCTGCTGGCTGAGAGCTTGCAAGAGCGCAGGCCGTGACTCAGCTTACGCAGAGCCCCATGTGGCACGCCTGGCTGAGCGCGCGCGCCTGCCGCTTGCTGCTGCTCGGCGCCCTGTTGCTGGCGGCGCTCTTGCGCTTCCACGCGCTGGCGGCGCAATCGCTCTGGCATGATGAGGGCAACACGCTACGCCTGATTCAGCGCGCGCTGCCTGAGCTGCTCAGCGCCGCCAGCCGCGATATCCATCCGCCTCTCTACTACCTGCTGCTGAAGGCTTGGTCAGGTTTGACGGGCGAGAGCGAGTTCGCCCTGCGGGCGTTCTCAGCCTTGAGCGGCGTGCTGAGCGTCGCCTGCGCTTATGCGCTCGGCGCCGCGCTATTCGCGCCGAGCGTCGGCATAGCAGCGGCATTTTTGACCGCGCTGAACACCTTCAGCATCTATTACAGTCAGGAGGCGCGCATGTACGCGCTCTTGGCGCTGATCGCGGCGCTCGCCATGCTGTGCTTTGTGAGATGGCTCGACGCGCGCCGCCCATCGTTTTTGCTCGGCATGGCGCTCTGCAACGCGGCGGGCTTGTACACGCACTACGCCTATCCGCTGAATTTGGCGGCGCAAGGCGCGCTTTTCGCCCTGTGGCTCGTGGCACGCCGCGAGCGAGGCGCGCTCGGCGCTTACTTAGCCGCAAACGCGCTGACCGTTGCGCTCTTCCTGCCGCAATTGCCGATCGCGCTCGCCCAGCTGAGCGGCTGGAGGCAGGCGAGCCGTGAGGCGTTGGGGTTGTTCGATCAGCTCGGCACGATCGGCACGTGGCTGCTCTATGGCAACACTTTTGAGCGCATAGACGGAGCGCTGATCGCTCTGACGCTGATGAGCGCTTCACTCGGCGCGGCAGCGGGCGATTGGTCGTGGCGCTCAGAGCACGCGGCGCCATCTTTGTGGCAGCGCGCCGCCCCGACGCTCTGGCTGAGCATCGGCGTCCTCCTCTTCCTTGCCTTCGATCTGTACCGCACAGCGAACCTGAAGTTCCTGCTGCCGATGCAGATCGCAGCGGCGCTATTGGTGGGGCGCGGACTCTGGGTGCTGTGGGAGCTTGGGGCGGCAAGTCGCGCTTTCTGGCAAAGGGCTGTGCCTCGCTGCGCCGCGCTGCTGCTCGGCTACGGGCTGCTCAGCGCGGCTGGCCACGGCCTCCACAACCTGTACAACAACGCCGCATATGCGCGCAGCGACTACCGCGCTCTGGCGGCGTACATTGCGCGCGAAGCGCGGCAAGGCGACGCGATCTTGCTCAGCGCGCCGAACCAAATCGAGGTGTTCACGTACTACTACGCAGGCGGTCTGCCGCTCTACGGCGTGCCTGAAGGCTTAGGCGGCGACGATGCGCAGACGCGGCGGCAAACCGAGGCGATCGTCGCGGCGCATCGGCGCCTATTCGCCATTTTCTGGGGCGAAGCCGAGCGCGATCCGAATCGAATCGTCGAGCAGGTGCTGAGCGAGCGCGCCTACGAGATCGACACGGCGTGGTTCGGCGATGTGCGCCTTGTGCGCTACGCGATGCTCGGCCCGCTTGGAGCGCCGCGCCCGATCATGGCGCGCTTTGGCGAGTCAATCACTTTGCGCGAGGTCGCGCTGAGCGCAGAGCGCATTGCAGCGGGCGACGTGCTTGGCGTGGCGCTGACCTGGCAGACCGATCAGCGCCTGACGGAGCGCTACCGAGTCTCGGTTCAATTGCTCGACTCATTCGGGCGCTTGGCGGCGCAGCGCGACGCTGAGCCAGGCAACAATCGCGCTCTCACCACGCTCTGGCAGCCCAACGAGCCTGTGCGCGATACGCACGGCGTACTCCTCGCGCCAGACCTGCCGCGCGGCGAGTATCAGGTCAGCGTGGTGCTGTACGCCTTAGATGACGGCGCGCGCCTGCCCGTCAATGGCGGCGGCGCGCTGATCGTCGGCACTGTGCAGGTGGAGTGAGGCTCAAGCGCCGCTCCGTTCTCCACCTTGGCGCGCCTTAGAGCCTGAGCTATCTCTCTGCCGCCTCTGAAAGATAGCTAGCTCAGTCCTGTGGATCGTGGTAGGATCAGCGCAAGTCCAAGCTGAGCCGAAGATGAGAGAGCATGACCACGCCGCAAAGCGCTAATCCCGATTTGACTGCAGCGCTCAGCGCTGATATCCGCTTGCTGGGCAGCTTGCTGGGCGAGATCATTCGAGAGCAGCACGGCGAGGAGGCCTTTGCGCTCGTCGAGCGCGTGCGGGCCGAGAGCCGCGCGCGCCGCGCTGAGCCTGATAAGCGGCAGCACACTGCCAACTTGCGGGCCACCATCGCCGCGCTCGATCTGCCTGCCAAGCAAATCTTGATCAAAGCCTTCAGCAATTACTTTCAGCTGATCAACATCGCCGAAGATCAGCAGCGGCTGCGCGTCTTGCGCCAGCGCGAGCGCGACGACCGTCTTGAAGAATCAATCCAAGCCGCCGTGCGCGAGCTGCGCGCCGCAGGAGTCAGCGCGGAGCGTTTGCGTACGATGCTCAACCAGATCAGCATCCGGCTCGTGCTGACCGCGCATCCCTCTGAGGCAAAGCGCAAAGAGGTGCTGATCAAGCAGCAGCACATCGCGCAACGGCTGGCGCAGCTCGATAGCGCCTCGCTCTTGCCGCGCGAGCGCCGCGCCGTGCTGGCAGCTATCTCCGAAGGGATCGAGGAACTCTGGCAGACGCGACCGACTCGCGCGTCGCGCGCCACAGTCGCCGATGAAGTGGACTTCGGCGTGTATTTCCTGACTTCGACGCTCGTGGAGCTGCTGCCCGATATTTACGCTGAGCTGCAAGAGGCGCTCCAGACGTATTACCCTGAGGAGAGCTGGGACGATCTGCCGCCGCTGCTGCGCTACGCCTCTTGGGTCGGCGGCGACCGCGACGGGAATCCGAACGTGACCGCTGACGTGACGCTCGAGGCGCTCGCCACGATGCGCGCTGCTGCTCGCGACCTGTACCTGCGCGAGATCGCTTTCCTGCGCGAGCATCTGACCCAATCCGCCGATCTCGTGAGCGTCTCTGAGGCGTTGCGCGCCGCGCTGCCGAATGCGCACGCGCATCCGAAGTATCCCGGCGAGCTATACCGCCAATATCTTGATGTCATCTACACGCGCCTCAGCACGGATTATTACGCCACCACAGCTGACTTGCTCAACGATCTGCAGCTGATCGAGAGCAGCCTGCGCGAGAATCGCGGCATGCACGTGGCGAACGGCGCCGTGCGCCGCCTGATTCAAAAAGTGCGTCTGTTCGGCCTGCACCTCGCACCGCTAGACGTGCGCGAAGACGCGCGGCGCTTCAACGCTGCGCTCGCCGAGCTTTTCCGCGCTTATGGCGTCTGCGAAGATTATGCCGCCCTGCCTGAGGCAGAGCGCCAAGCGCTCTTGACGCGCGAGATCATCAGCTCGCGCCCGCTCTTCCCCGCCGAGCCGCGCTTCTCTGCTGTCACTGAGCAGGTGATCGCCACATGGCGCATGATCGCGCGCGCGCAGCGGCGCTACGGCAAGGAGTGCATTGATACGGTCATCGCCAGCATGACCCAGCACGCTAGCGACGTGCTGGGCATGTTGCGCTTCGCTCATGAGGTCGGCGTACAGCACACTGTAGACCTCGTGCCGCTCTTTGAGACGATAGACGACCTGAACGCCGCGCCGCGCGTCATGCGCGAGCTATTCCAAAACGAGGTCTATCGCGCGCACATCGCCGCGCGCGGCAACCGGCAGCAGGTGATGCTTGGCTACTCGGATAGCAACAAAGATGGCGGCTATCTGGCTTCAAATTGGAGTCTGTATACGGCGCAAGAGCGCTTGGCAGCGGTCTGCGCTGAGTATGGGGTGCAGCTGGAGCTATTTCACGGGCGCGGCGGCAGCATTGGGCGCGGCGGCGGCCCGACCAACAGCGCAATTCTCTCAGCGCCTGCAGGCACGCTACACGGGCGCATCAAGATCACTGAGCAAGGCGAGGTGATCGCCTATCGCTATAGCAATCCTGGCATTGGCAGGCGGCACTTGCATCAAGTGCTGAACGCCGTGTTGCTCGCGTATATCGCGCCGCCCTGCCCGCCGCCGCGCGAGGCGTGGCGCGCCGCAATGGAGACGCTGAGCGAGGAGGGCAAGCGCGCCTATCGCGCGCTCGTCTACGAGACACCGGGCTTTCTGGAGTACTGGCAGCAGGCGACGCCGATTGATGAGCTCTCGGTCTTGCCGATCAGCTCGCGCCCTGCGCGACGGCGCAGCGGCGGCTTTGATGGCCTGCGCGCCATCCCGTGGGTCTTCTCGTGGATGCAATGCCGCGCCATCATCCCCAGCTGGTATGGCGTCGGCTATGCGCTTGAAGCGTTCGCCGAGCGAGGTGATGAGCGCTTGCTGCGCGAGATGTACGAAGGCTGGCGCTTCTTCCGAACGCTGATCGCCAACGTCGAGCTTGACCTCGCCAAGGCGGATATGGGCATCGCCGCGCTCTACGCCGAGTTGGTGGAAGATGAGGGGCTGCGCAAGCACATCTTCGAGCGTATTCGGGAAGAGCATGCGCGCGCCTGCCGCTGGATCTGCCGCCTGACCGACCAACCCGAGCTGCTGGCGAAGTCGCCTGTGATGCAGCGCTCGATCGCGCGGCGCAACCCGTACGTCGATCCGCTCAACTTCATCCAAGTGGAGCTGCTGCGCGAGCTGCGCCGCTTGCCCGAGTCTGACCCGAGGCGCCCTGCCGTGCTGGAAGCCGTCTTGGCGACCATCAACGGCATCGCAGCGGGCATGAAGACGACAGGCTGATATGAAGACAACAGGCTGAATGGGTTCGCGCTCATCCGCGCTGCCCGGCCTCGCGCTGACGCTCGGCTTAGCATACGTGACCTTCGAGGGCGGCGCTTGGCGCGGCGCCATGAGCATGACGACCGCGCCGCGCACGCTATGGTTGCTCGCGATTGCCTTCGGCGCGTGGCTGCTGTGGCGCACGGCGCGCCGCTTGGCATGGGAGCGCACCGCGCTTGACCCCGCCATGCCGCTCTGGCTCGCCGCGTTCGCTATCTCGACCGTCAGCAATCTCGAGAAGCTGCCGCGCATTGCGTACGGCTTGTGGTTCGCTGCGCTTTACATCGCGCTGTGGTACAGCTTGCACGACGTGATCCGTCACGGCGTTGGGCGGCTGGGCGCGGTTGACGCGCTGCTGCTGAGCGCCGTCTTGCCGCTCATCACGGCGCTGCAGCAAGTCGGGCAGCCGCGAATCGATCGGATTGCCGGCAGGCTCGAGAACCCGAATATCCTAGCCGCTTTTTTGGTCTTGGTGACTCCGTTGGCAGCGGCACGCTTTTTGGCGCCGCCGCCGCGCATGGCGCACGGCTTATATCGCGCTGCGCTCGGCGCGTTTGCCGCCGCGCTGTGCGTCGCGATCTACTTCACGGGCAGCCGCGGCGCATGGCTCGGCATGATCGCCGCCGCTGCGGCCGGCGCGTGGACGGCGAGCGGCGGGCGAATCCGCGCCTCTTGGGCGATCGCAGGCGCGACGCCGATTCTGATCGGCGCGGCGCTTCTGCTGGCCGCCGCGCGCAGCGACGAAGTCCGCCTGAGCATCTACCGCCAGGCGATCGCTTACTTCGCCGCGCGCCCGCTGACGGGCAACGGCTTGTTCACTGCCAAATTCTATCAGCCGCTGCCGAGTCGTCCCGGCTTTGCGATGCTGCACGTCCATGCGCACAATGCGCCGCTGCAAATCGCAGCTGAGCTAGGCTTGCTCGGCGCGATGGCGCTCGGCGTCACTGCGCTTGTGACCATGCGCGCAGGCATCATCGCGTGGCGGCAAGCGCACGGCGAGGAGCGCGTCATCCGCGCGAGCGCGCTGGCGGCATTGGCAGGCTTCGGCGCGCATCACATGGTGGATTTTCCCGTGATGGCGCCCGCGATCTCGGCGACTTTGATCGTGGTCTTGATCATCGCCCTGATGCCTGAGGCGCCACAAGCGCGGCGCGCCTGGCAAGCGGCGCAGACGTGGCTGATCGCGGCGTTGTGGGCGGCGCTCATCGCCATCGGGCAGCTCAACCTCGCCACAATCTGGGAAGGCTTGCGCGCGGCGGTCAACCGCGGCATCCCGTAGCGCCCGGCGCGCTATTGCCGACACTGGCAGCCATTGCGCTGGATCGCTTTCTCGATCATCCGCCGCTGATGCTCTTTCTTGACGCGCAGCGCCTTGGCGCGGCACAGATGCCTGCAGGCTTCCTCGCGCCGAGCCGCCCGCAACAAGACGCTGATGGCGAAGTGGTAGTGCGTCATCGCGTCCTCATCATTCTGTTCCAGCGCTTGGCGGAAGTGCCTCTCAGCAGCTGCTAGATCGCCGCCACCTGCCAACAGGCTGCCCAAGGTTGAGTGCAGCAAGCCCTTGCCGCGCCTATCGCGGACGTGCTGCAGACCTTGTTCCAGCAAGCGCTTCGCTTCGCTGTGCCGCCCTAGGTTGCGCTCCATGATCGCCCACGCTTGCCACGAGGCGGCGTCCCGCTCATCGACTTCGACCGCGCGCGCAAACAAGCGCCGCGCCTCGTCATAGCGACCCAGATCGCGCTCCATGATCGCCCACGCTTGCCATGCAGGTGCATGACGCTCATCGACTTCGACCGCGCGCGCAAACAACTCCCGCGCCCGCTCGATCTGCCCGCGCTCTTTGGCGAGCAACGCCCACATCTGCCACGCGACCACATCTCTCGGCCGCCGCCGCGTGGCTTCCTCGAAGCGCTCCAAAGCCCGCTGATGGTGTTCCTCGGCGCGTTGATGGTCGCCTTCGGCGCGGGCGAGGTCGCCCAGCGCGCGGTGCATGAAGGCTTGCGCCTCGGGCTTATCGGCTTGCTCGGCTGCGCGCAAGCCATCCTGCAGCAAGGCGCGGCGCGCCTCGCGCTCCAAGCCCGCCGTGTGCTTGTAGAGCTGCATCGTCCAATCGGCGGCGAAGCGCGGGTCGGCCTCAAGCGCCCACAGCAGCGCCTTGCGGATGTTGGCGAAGTCAGCGGTCACTTGCTGGCGGTTGTGCCGGCTGCGCTGCGCGCTGAAGTACTCGAAGTGTTGCCTATCGGCGGCGCGCAGCTCGTTCGCGCGTTCCAACAGAAGACGCGCGTAGGCGTGCAGCAAGCCGTGCATTCGGTAGCGCTGCGCTTCCTCAGTGAGCAGCCCTTCAGCGACCAAATCGGCGAGCGCGTCTTCCAGCGCGTAGCCTTCCAATCGCCACAGGGCGCCGGCGGCGGCGGCGTCAAAG
>JAGHYP010000045.1 GCA_017743585.1 Chloroflexota bacterium | reverse complement strand
AGATGTGTATAAGAGACAGATCAGGCACAAGCGTTTCCCAGTAGCGCTGCTCAATCGCTGCCAGCTGCGCGCGAGTCGGGCGGATGGCCTGCAGGCGCTTGCCGTAGACCTCGGCAAGGTCTAGGTCGCCGTTCATCGCTTTTTGGGTCAGCAGGCTGACGCGCAAGTCTTTCCCTTTCATGCGTGCCAATTCATCCACGCCTTCAAGAGCGGAGAGCGTGCTATCGCAATCGAAGAAGATCAGATCGAAGCTTGTCCAGCGCGCGCGAGCTGCCACTGCGTTTGCCCTCTATGCCTACGTGCTTGCTGATGTGCTTGCATGATCGCTGCAACGCGGAAGATTATAGCGCAGGAGTTCACGGCGTCATAGCACAAGGCTGAGAGGCGCGGCGCCAGGAGTGGTGGCAGCTGCGCTGCTGCGCTAGAATGGCGGACACAGGCTTGCGGCTTGCGCACAGCATTAAGGACGCATAATGGCGGACGAACAAGCACAACAGTTGCTGCAACAAGGCATCGCGGCGGCGAAGGCAGGTCAGCGCGATGAGGCGCGCCGTTTGCTACAAGAGGTCATTCGGCGTGATGCGACCAATGAAATGGCTTGGTTGTGGCTCTCAGGCGTCGCAATCAACGATGAAGAGCGCATCTCCTGCCTGATGAAAATTCTTGAGATCAATCCGTCTAATCAGAACGCGCTGAAAGGCCTGGCGAAGCTCGGTGTGAAGCCGCCGAGCAGCACAGGCCTCCGCCGTTTGAAGGATCAGCCGCCGCCACAAGGGCTGGAAGCGATAGCGCGCCCGCCGACGGCGCCGCCTAGCGACAAAATCGAGCGCCGCACTGCTGTGCCACAGCCCTCTGTGCCAATCCTCGATGAGCGGCGTATCGCCATCTTGAGCGAAGCAGCCAGCCGTTTTTTGGAGAGCTATCAACCTCTGCCGCAAGCAGCCTTGCCCTTCGCTTGGACGCGCAAGAGGCGCGGTCGGATCGGCGAGCTAAGCGACCAAGCGCTGCGCTTGCGGATCGGCGCGGCCTTCCTTGGCGGAATCGCCGTGCTGGCAGGCGCTATCTTCTTGATCTGGAACTTGCTCGGCGATGGCGGCACAGGCATCGCGCTGCGCAGCACCAACACCCCAACGCCGACGCTGACGCCAACCGCCACGCCGACCCTCGGCTTGACCAGCACGCCCAGCAACACGCCGCTTGTGCCGCGCACTGCCACACCCACTCCTAACATCGCGCCGGGCAGCATTTACAGCCCGACGCTGACGCCCGCTTTCCCCGAGCCACGCTCCGGTCCGATGCGCCAAGCGCTCGCTTTGCTCGGCGCCGCAGACTACGCCGCCGCGCTCGAAATTCTGGAAGATGAGCGCAAAGGTCTAGAGCTGGCGAGAAGCGAAACTTACTACGAGATCATCTACCACATGGTCACAGCGTATCTGGCGCAGAATAGGCCGGGCGAAGCGGCGCGCCTGCTGGACGCTAACCGCAAGCCTGATAGCACAGCTTTCCGCGCGGCGCGCGCCTTGCTCAGCTTTGCGCGCGGCGACTTGGACACAGCGCTCAGCGACGCACGGTTCATCCTGACAGAGCGCGACGATTTGCGCTGGGCAGAAGTTGCCATTGTCGCGGCGCGCGCGCATGCGCAACGCGGCAATCTCGCCGCCGCGCGCGATGTGCTGCGCAACGCCATCAGCGCCAATCCGCGCAACGTCAAGCTCTTGCTGGCGCGCGCTGAGATCAACCTGAACAGCGGCGCGCTCAACGACGCGCTGAGCGACGCCGAACTCGCTCTGTACATCGATCCGCTCAATCGCAGCGCTTACCAAGCCCGCAATGAAGCGCTCTTGGCAATCGCCGCCGAGCAAACAGAGCCTGTGGCGCGCGTAGAAGCCTACGGGCGCGCTGTGATCGGCGCGCAGGCTTATCTGATCTACTATCCGGGCGATACCGAAGCTTGGTTGCAGCTCGGTCGGGCGCGCGAAGGTGAAGGCAACTTGAGTGAAGCGCTCGACGCATACAGGCAAGCCGTCGTCCTCGATAAAAGCTCTGAGGCGGCGCGCCAAGCCTTTCTGGCACAAGGCGAGCTGCTGATGCGCTTGCGGCGCTACGCTGAAGCGCGCGATGCCTTCAATGCCGCGCTCATCATCCGCGGGACGAGCGACGTGCGTCGCCGCCGCTTAGACGCTGCCAGCGCGCTCGGCGACTACACAACGGCGCTCGACGACATCACGCTCTTGCTGCGCGAGAATCCTACGGATGCTGCGCTGCTCAGCGCGCAGTTCGACTTGCTACTCGCCGCCTGGATGGCTCAAAAGCTCACAAAGGAGCAGCTCACGACTGCCGCTGAGCGCCTGAGCGAAGATCAGCTTGCCGCCTTCGCGCCGCAGGCGCGGCATAGCGCCGTGTTGTATCGCGGCGTGGTGCGCTACCTTGAAGGCGACCATCAAGCGGCGCTCAACGATTTGAATCAAGCTCTGGCGCTGCGCTCCACAGCCACAGGACACTACTATCGCGCGCTGACGCTGCGCGCCTTGAACCGTCCTGCCGAAGCAGTGCGCGACCTACAATGGCTGACTTACTTCGAAGAATTCGCCACGCTGCCGCGCCTGAGCGATGTTCGCTCTCTGTTGGCGGCGCTGGTCACTGCCTTGCCCACTGAGACTGCCACGCCAACGCCGACGATGACCAACACGCCATCAGCTACGTTCACGCCAAGCAACACGCCGACGCCAACGCGCACCTTCACGCCGACGCGCACGCCAACTTTCACACGCACGCCGACCTTGACACGCACGCCGACGCCGACGCGCACCTTCACCCCGACGCGCACGCCAACGCTCACGCGCACGCCGACAAGCGCGCCATGAGTGCTTCACGCCGAGAAATTCCCTTGCATTTCCCAGCATCTTTGCGCGAAGGCGCAGTTTGTTGGCGAACTCGATCGTTCGCTAAAATTGAGCGGGGCGAAAGCCCGCCTTTCTGCACGAGAAAGCGTGGTTTGCTTTATTTTTTCATCTATGTTATGCTCTGAAGCGATTGTTCTATTTTTCCCAAGCGGCTGTGCGCTCAGCGCAAAGTGAGGTGAAAAGGCTGTGCTGGATCAATACGCACCTGTCGCGATCTTACTGCTCATCACAACAGCGGTCAGCACTATCGTCGTGTTCATCTCGCGCATTCTCGGTCCGTTCCGTCCAACGGCGCGCAAGCTCGAGCCGTATGAAAGCGGCATGGTGGCGATCGGTCCGGCGATGCGGCGGCTGCCTGTCAAGTTCTATCTGATCGCCGTCCTGTTCATCCTGTTCGATATCGAAGTGATGTTCTTCTTGCCATTCGCTGTGGTCGTGCGCGAGGTCGGCTTTGCAGCGCTCATCGTGATGCTGGTCTTCATCATTGTGCTGGAAATCGGACACTATTACGCTTGGCGTAAAGGAGCTTTGGAATGGGAATAGCAGGCAAACTGGGCAACTTGGGCGTGGTGACTACCACGCTTGAGGCGGCTATTAACTGGGGACGCACCAAGAGCATGTGGCCGATGCTGTTCGGCTTGGCGTGCTGCGCTATCGAGATGATGAGCACGCAAGCCTCTGTGTATGACCTCTCGCGTTTTGGCATGGAGCTGATGCGCGCCTCGCCGCGCCAGAGCGACCTGATGATCGTGGCAGGGCGCGTCACGCGCAAGATGGCGCCTGTGCTGCGCCAGCTGTATGACCAGATGCCCGATCCGAAGTACGTGATCGCAATGGGCGATTGCGCCTCGTGCGGCGGCGTTTTCAACAATTACGCCATTGTGCAAGGCGTGGATGAGATCGTGCCTGTGGATGTCTACGTGGCGGGCTGCCCGCCGCGCCCTGAGCAGCTGATTCACGGCATCATGACGCTGCACGAGAAAGTCAAGACGCAGCGCATCGCCGATTGGGCATGAGCGACGCGGTTTTTAGCACGTCAACACAGGGGCGATCACATGCAAGCGCCACTCGATCCGGTTGACTTGGCGAAGCTGAGCCTGAAAGACGCCGTGCTAGATGTGGTCGAGTTTCGCGGCGAGACGACTATCGTGGTAGACCCACGGCGCATTGTGGAAGTTTGCCAGTTCTTCCGCGATACCGAAGGTCTGGAATACATTTTCCTCTCGGATATCACGGCAGTGGATTACTTCCCGAAGGAGCCGCGCTTCGCCTTGTGCTACCATCTGTACTCGATGGTCTACATGCGCCGCTTGCGGATCAAGGTCTATTTGCCAGGCGACGATCCGCGCTTGCCAAGCGTCACTTCAGTGTGGCCCTCTGCCGATTGGGAAGAGCGCGAGGCGTACGACATGATGGGCATTTACTTTGAAGGGCATCCGAACCTGCGCCGCATTCTGATGCCCGCCGATTGGGAAGGGCATCCGCAGCGCAAGGATTATCCGCTCGGCTATGAGCAGGTGCAGTTCAGCTTCAACTTCGATGATATTGACCGCCTGAAGCCGTATGCCAAAGACTGAGCGTCCTGAGAGCAAGCCTGAATTGAGGAAAACGCGATGAGTGAACGGCCTTTATTGGAGAGTAGCGGGCACAGCGCCAACATCACTGAGTGGGAAGGCACTGTCCAAGAGCTGCGCGGCTTGGTCTCGCCACGCGCGCTGACAGGCGAGACCATGTTGCTGAACATGGGACCGCAGCATCCTAGCACGCACGGCGTCTTGCGGCTGCTGCTGGAGCTGGATGGCGAGACCATAGTCAGCTGTGTGCCAGATATCGGCTATCTGCACACGGGCATCGAGAAGACAATGGAGTCCAAGACCTACGAGCAGGCGATCACCTTGACGGATCGCATGGACTACCTGAACCCGATGGGCAACAACTTGGTCTACTGCCTTGCCATCGAGAAGCTGGCAGAGCTAGACGTGCCTGAGCGCGCTCAGATCGTGCGTGTGCTGCTGGCAGAGCTGACTCGCATCAACAGCCACTTGGTATGGCTCGGCACGCACTGCCTAGACTTGGGCGCGATGAGCGTCTTCCTATACGCCATGCGCGAGCGCGAGATGATCCTCGATATCTTCGAGATGGTGAGCGGGCAGCGCATGATGAGCACTTACTTCCGTCCGGGCGGCTTGTGGCGCGATGTGCCTCCCGAGTTCATCCCAGCGGTCAGGGCGTTCATTGACTATTTCCCCGCCAAGATCGAGGAATACGAGACGCTCTTGGTCAACAATCCGCTCTGGATCGACCGCACGCAAGGCATTGGCGTGATCACGCCTGAAGAAGCGATTGCCTACGGCTGCACAGGGCCGACTTTGCGCGGCAGCGGCGTCAACTGGGATATCCGCAAGGCGATGCCTTACATGGGCTACGAGACCTACCAGTTCGATGTGCCGCTCGGCGAGCACGGCGACGTCTACGACCGCTTCTACGTCCGCATACAGGAACTCAAGGAATCGGTGCGCATCATCCGCCAGGCTGTGGATCGGCTTGAGAAGACAGGCGGTCCATTCCGCAGCCAGAATCGCAAGTACGTGCCGCCGCCGCGCTCCGAGCTAGGGCGCAGCATGGAGGCGCTCATCCATCACTTCAAGCTGTGGACGGAAGGCTTCAGCCTGCCGGAAGGGGAAGTATATGTCTCGATTGAGAGCCCGCGCGGCGAGCTGAGCTGCTACTTGAGTAGCGATGGCGGCACACGACCGCATCGCGTGCATTTCCGCACGCCATCCTTCGTGCATGCCATGGGCGCTATCCCGAAGATGGCGAAAGATAGTATGATCGCAGACCTAGTCGCGATTATCGGCAGCGTGGATATTGTGCTGGGCGATTGTGATCGCTGAAGGGATGCCGACGACGTGCTGAAAGAAGCATACGCAGAGCAAATCGCCAAAATTTTCGCCAAATATCCTGATAAGCGCTCGGCGATCATGCCGTTGCTCTATCTGGCTCAGGAGCATTACGGCTATGTCTCGCCTGAGGGCATCAACGAAGTCGCGGAGCTGTGCGAGGTTGATCCGACGCAGGTCAAGTCCATCGCAGGCTTCTACACGATGTATCGCGAGACGCCGAAAGGCAAGTACTGGCTACAGGTCTGCACTGACCTGCCTTGTGCGCTGGTCGGCGCTGAGCAGTTCTATCACGACCTGCTTGAGTATCTCGGCATTCAGGAAGGCGGCACAACGCCTGACGGCCTGTTCACAGTTGAGCATGTGATGTGTCTTGCCGCTTGCGACCGCGCGCCAATGCTGCAGTGCAACTTCCGCTATGTTGAGAACTTGGATATGGAGAAGATGAAAGCGCTGATCGAGCAATGGCGCGCCGAGGCGAAAGCTGAGATGCCTGCGAGCGGCGATTAGAAGCTGTGCTTATGCCATCTGAGGAGTGGCCGGGGTTAGAAGCGCTGCGCAGTTTGTTGGTCTTGGCGTTTTTAGGCGCAGCTTTGGCGCTCGGGGCGCTGCTATTCATGCAATGGCGCTCGCCGCGCGGCGAGGACGCCGCATGGGTGACCATGACGCATCTGCGGCGTTTGGCGCTGCGCTTGGAGCAGAGCGACGCGGGCGGATTGTTGAGCGATGCGCTGATCTATCCTGTGCTGTTGATCGGCTTGGTGAGCAGCGCAGCGGCGTGGCGGAGCGGCAGCAGCACGGCGCTCATGGCGCTGATGCTGGTGGCACTGCTGGGAATGCTCTACGCAGGCAGCATGGCGCTCTATAACGGTGCAATGGTAGCGGTCTGCGGCTTCAGCGCGATGCTCTGGAGCGGTGCCGTGGCGTTCAGCCTCGCACTTGCTGCGCGCTCGGCGACGACGATGGATCGGATGACGGATCGAACGAACGAAAGTGATGAGTCGGGTCGAGAGGGATAGTAGAAAGCATGCCGAACATCTTGCTGCGTGATCAAGATATTCCCAATATCGGCACGTACGAAGTTTACGTGCAACATGGCGGCTATGAAGGGCTGAGAAAAGCGCTGAGCATGTCGCCGAAAGAGGTGATCGCGGTCGTCAAGGACTCAAACTTGCGCGGACGCGGCGGCGCGGGCTTCCCAACGGGCGTGAAGTGGTCCTTCGTGCCTGACGTGGAAGGCCCGAAGTACGTGGTCGTCAACGCCGATGAATCTGAGCCGGGCACCTTCAAGGATCGTCAGATTTTGGAGAAGAACACGCAACAGTTGATCGAAGGCGCTCTGATCTGCGCGTACGCCATTCAGGCGACTGCGATCCACATTTACGTGCGCGGCGAGTTCTGGGATATCGGCTTCCAGCTGGAGCGCGAGATCGAGAAGGCGCGGGCAGGCGGCTGGGTCGGGCAGAACATCGGCGGCTCGAACTGGAGCTGCGAGATTTACGTCCACTGGGGCGCCGGCGCTTACATTTGCGGCGAAGAGAGCGCGATGCTCAACAGCATCGAGGGCAAGCTCGGGCAGCCGCGCGTGCGTCCGCCGTTCCCAGCGGTCTCAGGCTTGTATGGGCGTCCAACGGTCATCAACAACGTGGAGACGCTCGCTAACGTGCCGCCGATCATCGTGAATGGCGCGGCGTGGTACAAGAGCATCGGCACGGAAAAATCGCCTGGGCCGAAGATTTTCTGCGTGAGTGGACACATCGCAAAGCCGGGCAACTACGAATTGCCGCTCGGCAAGACGTTCCGCGAGTTGATCGAGATAGCAGGCGGCGTGCGCGGCGGCAAGAAGCTCAAGGCAATCCTGCCGAGCGGCGCATCTGGCCCGCTGCTGCCCGGCACCGACAAGGTGTTGGACACACCGATGACCTATGAAGACGTGGCAGCGCTCGGCTCAACGCTCGGCTCGGCATCTGTGATCATCTTGGACGAAGACACAGATATGGTCTGGGCAGCTTACAAGATGATCAAGTTCTTCCGCCATGAGAGCTGCGGCAAATGCACGCCGTGCCGCGAAGGCACGTATTGGCTTGAGCAGCGGCTCTCGGCGATCTACCACCGCAAGGCGACGCGCGCTGATGTAGAGCTGATCGAGTCGGTTGCCAAACAGATGCAAGGCAAGAGTCTGTGCGCACTGGGCGACTTCGCCACCAGTCCTGTGCTGAGCGCCTTGAAGTATTGGCGCGATGAGTTCTACGCTTACGTTGAGCCTGCTAAGCCTGCCGTCAAGGCGCCTGCGCGCAAGGCAGCGGCGTTGGCTGCCGCAGGCGACTGAGCGCATGGACTGAGATTGCAACGCTGGATCGCGACACTGCGAAGGAGTGCCGATGTCTGAGACTGAGCGCAATCTGAGCGAGCCTGAGGCGGAAACAGGAGGCGGAGGCGGCGCGCCTGAGCCGACTTCGGAATCGCCGCCGGCTGAGCCAGCTGCGCTGCCTCCAACAGCAGCAGATAGCGCGGCGCAGCCCATGCGAGGTAAGCGCGAGACGCTACATTTGCAACGCCTTGCAGCGCTCACAGCAGCCATTTCCGCCGCGCCTGACGACCCGATAAACTACGTGCTGCGCGGCGAGGTGCGCTTGGCGCTCGGCGACCTTGACAAGGCAGCTGAAGATTTCAGGCAGGGCTTGCTGCTGATCGAAGCCATCGGCGAGACGGACTGGGGCTACCTGCATAGCTTGCTGGCAGATCGCGCGCAATATGGGTTGCAGCGTTGCTCGCAAACATAGCGGATTGGCACGTCGGAGGCATTTTTACACATGGCTGACACTGTTCGCCTGTTCATTGACGACATCGAATACCGCGTCCCGAAGGGCATGAACCTCGTGGACGCTGCCAAGTTGCATGGGAACGACATTCCTGTCTTCTGCTATCATCCGAAGCTAGCGCCTGTTGGCATGTGCCGCATGTGCCTCGTCGAGCTGGGGCAAGTCGAGATGGATCGCGCAACAGGCGCGCCGCTGACCGATGAGAACGGCAAGCTCAAAGTGCGCTGGCAGCCGAAGCTCACCACTGCTTGCACACAAACTGTCGCTGACGGCATGGCGGTGCGCACGACTTCTGAAGCGGTCAAGGCCGCTCGCGATGACATCATCGAGTTCCTCCTGACCAGCCATCCGCTAGATTGCCCGATCTGCGATAAAGGCGGCGAGTGCCCGCTGCAGAACTTGACCATGCGGCATGGCGCTGGCGAGAGCCGCTTTGTCTTCGATGACAAGATACACCTCGACAAGCATTACCCGCTCGGCGATCTGATCTTCCTCGACCGCGAGCGCTGCATTCAGTGCGCGCGCTGCACGCGCTTCCAAGAAGAATACGTCGGCGATGCTGTCCTCGCCTTCTATGAGCGCGGACGCCGCCTGCAGATCGTGACCACAAGCAATCCGCCGTTCGATACTTATTTCAGCGGCAACACGACAGATATCTGCCCAGTCGGCGCGCTCACCACAGCCGATTTCCGCTTTGGCGCGCGCCCTTGGGAGCTGACCGAAGTGCCGAGCATCTGTCCGCATTGCCCCGTTGGCTGCAATATCAGCGCCAGCACGCGCTTGGATCGCGAAGCAGGCGGCAAGATCGTGATCAAGCGCATCATGCCGCGCCAGCACGAGAGCGTGAACGAGATTTGGATTTGCGATAAGGGGCGCTTCGGGCATCACCATGCGCGCCATGCTGAGCGGCTCAATCGTCCGCTGGTGCGTCACAACGGAAGGCTGGTGCCTGCCACGTGGGAGAGAGCGCTGAGCGTGATCGCAGAGCATGTGCGAGCTGCGAACGGCAGCGTCGGCGCTATTGCAGGCGGCATGCTCTCGAACGAGGATTTGTGGGAGCTGCGTCAGCTGGTGGAGCGCGCCGGCGGCACCCGCCTGGGCGTCTACCCATATCGCTTGACAGGCGCGGCGCAAGTGGCGGCAGTCGGCGTTGGCGTCGGCACGAACTTCAAAGAGCTGGGCAAAGGCGACGCCATTGTTGTGATCGCCACTGATCTTGAAGAGGAAGCGCCGATCTGGTATCTGCGCACAAAAGTCGCGGCTGATCGCGGCGCCCGCTTGATCACAATCAACGCCCGTTACACGAAGCTGGATCGCTTCGTGAGGCACAAGGGCGATATCATCCGTCCGCGCTATGGCGGCGAGATCGCCGCGCTGAACGCGCTCAACCTCGAAGGGCTGAACAACGTGATCATGCTGGTCGGCGGGGAAGGCATGAATCGCGCTGCGCACGCCGCCTTGATGCAAGCGGCTGCCAACAAACTGATCGAGACAGGTCACTATGGCAGGCCGAACAACGGTCTGATCAGCGTCTGGGCGGGCGCGAACACGCAAGGCGCTTTCGATCTGGGCTACTCGGCTGAGGCGACAGAGCTGATCTTGGCGGAGCCGCCCAAAGTGCTGTTCCTCGCCGATGCCGATCTGCTAGGCGGCGACGCGCTAAGCGCTGCGGCGCTCTCGCAGGCAAAAGAGACCTTCCTCGTCGTCTCAGAGCTGTTCATGACGGAGACAGCGGCACAAGCGGACGTCGTC
The DNA here is from genome assembly GCA_017743585.1 of Chloroflexota bacterium. Lineage (GTDB taxonomy): Bacteria > Chloroflexota > Anaerolineae > Aggregatilineales > UBA2796 > CP2-2F. The sequence continues at coordinate 3,598 of JAGHYP010000045.1, read as the reverse complement.
CTGCCGCGCCAGAGCTTCGCCGAGCGCGACGGCACCTTCACCAGCGGCGAGCGCCGCGTCCAGCGCTTCTACACAGCGCAGACGCCGCTCGAGCACACGCGCCCTGACTGGAAAGTCTTCGCTGAGATCAACCACTTGCTAGGCGGGCCGAAGCCGAAGCTCTCAGCAGCCGCCGTCATGCAGAGAATCACGCAGCACGTGCCGCTTTACGTGCAGATGAGCTACCCGAACCTTGCGAAGGTCGAGAAGCAGTTCCCAGATGTCGGCGGCGCAAACCTTTACTATGGCGGCACAGCTTACGAGAACAAGGGCGGTCTAGGGGTGCAATGGGCGACGGCAGCTGAGCGCGGCGAGGCAGTGCAAGTAGCGCCTGTGCCTGAAGTCGCATTGCCTGAGCTAGGCGAAGGCGAGCTGCTGCTGGTGCCGATCACTGAACTATACGACCGAAAGCCGGCCTTTGCGGCCAGCGCCGCTCTGATGCATTCGCACATCCCTGCGCCATACGCCATGCTGAACTGGGAAGACGCCAAGGCGCTGGAGATCGCCGAAGGCGATCAGGTGCAAGTGCGTTTTGCCGGGCGCGCCGTCACGTTGAAGGCGCGCGTGGCAGTCAACGTGCCGAAAGGCGCGGTCTTGGTGGCACGTCATCTGGGCGTCCTCGTGCCAGATGTGCCGGTCAGCGCCGTTGTGGAGAAAGTGCAGGTCGCAGAGCATGTTTAACGTTGATCCGAACCTGATTGTGGAGTGCGCTGCCTCGAGCGGCTGCACCGTGATACGGGCTGTAGTCATCAGTGTGCTGATCTTCCTGACGCTGCTGACAGGCTTCGCCTACACCACATTGCTCGAGCGGCGCTTCATCGCCTTCATCCAGAATCGGATCGGCCCGAATCGCGCCGGTCCGTTCGGCTTGCTGTTCCCAATCGCCGACGCCATCAAGCTCTTCTTCAAAGAAGACGTGACGCCGACCAATGCCGATCGCGTCATCTTTTGGATGGCGCCTGTCCTGAAAGTCATCCCGTCCGTCATGGTCGTGGCGGTCGTGCCGCTCGGCCCGCCGCTGCTCATCCCGTGGTTTGATGGGCTGTGGTATCGCGTGCCGCTCGGCCTGACCGATGTGAATGTCGGAGTGTTGTTCTTGCTGGCATGGTTCAGCTTAGGCACGTATGGCATCGTGCTGGCGGGCTGGGCGAGCAACAACAAGTACTCGATGCTGGGCGGCTTGCGCGCCTCAGCTCAGATGGTCAGCTATGAGCTGAGCCTCGGCGTCAGCATGTCCATTCCGATCATCATCACAGGCTCGATGAGCTTGCAGACGATCATCGATTCGCAGGCGTCGCCGTCCATTCTCGGCTGGTACGTCTTCCAGAACCCTGTCGCGGCGATCATCTTGCTGATCGCGCTCTTGGCAGAAGTGAACCGCGCGCCTTTCGACCTGCCTGAAGCGGAGCAGGAGCTGACCGCAGGCTACCACACTGAGTACAGCGGGATGAAGTTCGCGCTGTTCTTCATGGCAGAGTACATCAGCATGATCTCGGTCAGCATGATTGCGGTCGCGCTCTTCTTCGGCGGCTATCATTTCATCTTAGTGGACCAGCTTCCAATTCTCGGCCCGATTGTATACGCCGTGAAGGTCGTGCTGTTCTTGCTCGGCATGATCTGGCTGCGCGCGACCTTGCCGCGCATCCGCTACGACCGTCTGATGGCGCTCGGCTGGAAAGTGTTGTTTCCGCTGGCGTTGGTGGCAGCCGGCTGGACGGCGCTCGCGGTGTTGGTCGGCGATGCCTTTGGACAAGCGGCAGGCGCTGTGGCGTGGATCAGCGGCGGCGTGGCGACTGTGATCATCGCGGCGGTGATGTTGCAAAGGCGCGCCGGCGAGGATGAACCGCCTTCGCGCATCGAGCGCATCGCGCTGGAGCGGCACGGCTTCGGCTTCCAAGTGCTGAGCACCATCGGCGTCTTGTTGATGATCCCTGTGTGGCTATTCAACGGCACGCTGCGCCAGTTGCGCAATGTGCAGCGCGCTGTGCGCCTTGACGATACGAAGTCAAGTGGCGATTGAGTCTTGATCTATCGGAATGAATCGGTCTGTGAGGGGATTGTAGATGGACATCATCAGAGGCTTGCTGACGACGATCAAGTACGTTGGCGCAGAGCCTGTGACGATCAGCTATCCTGAGACGGAGCGCCCGCTGCGCGAGCGCTTCAAAGGTCGCCATCACTTGAAGCGCTACGAGAACGGCTTGGAGAAGTGCATCGGATGTTCGCTGTGCGCGGCAGCCTGTCCAGCCGACGCAATCTGGGTGGAAGCGGCGGAAAACACTGACGAAGAGCGCTACTCGCCCGGCGAGCGCTACGCCAAAACTTATGAGATAAACATGCTGCGCTGCATTTTCTGCGGCTACTGCGAGGATGCCTGCCCAACGGAAGCGATTGTCTTAGAGCATGAGCATCAGCTCAGCTTCACAAGCCGCCGCGACGCGATCTACACCAAGGAGATGCTGCTCGATCCGCCGCCCGAAGGCGTGCCCGGCACGCCGCAGCGCGTCCCGCCCGGCGTCTACACACGCGCCATCCCCGACATGGAAGACCCGAAGTGAGCAACTCGCGTGAGGCGGTCAACTCGACTGCCTCACTTTTTCTCAGCTGACTCCTCGGCTGCCTCGTCTTTGTCTTCCCAGCTCACGATCCAGATGCACAGCCCTGCCACGATCACCGATGCGATGATCAGCGCAAGCCACTGACCGAACAATAGGCCGACGTCGCGCGCCTCAATCAAGAGCAAGATCACAATGCCGAGCGAGAGGACAATCCACGCGGCAAGGCGCGGACGCGCATCCGCAAAAGCGATCAGCGCGCCAAGCACGGGCAGTTTCTTCAAGCGTTCCATATCCCTTTCATCCGTTCTGAGATCAAACAGGCTTCAAAACGCGATCGGGGCGCAGCTTTTTGGCGAAGATTTGCGTGTTCGGCGGCTGCGATTCTTGCGCCGCTTCGCGCCAAGCCAGCACTTGGATCGCCTCAAGCTCTACGCGCTCGTAGCCGCTTGCCAAGAAGATTTGCACAACTTGCGCAGCGGCGTCCAAGGGCAGGTAGACGAAACCGATCTCGCTCTGCAGCTCTTTTGAGGCGTTCTCGACTGCTTGAATGAGCGCACGCGCGACAGGCCCAATAGGCGCTTCGGGCAGCAAGAGGAACTCATCCACGCGCGCGACCAAGTTCTCGACCTGAAAGCCCGTCAAGCCCACGATCGCGCCGTTGATCTCAGCCAGCAAGTAAGACTTCTCGCCGAACGCCGTCAGCACATCCATGCGTGACATGTTCCTGCCGAGCATTCGGTTCAGCACTTGTGCAATCTGTTCAGCGTCTTTGGGCATTCCGCGCCGAACATCCACTGGAATGGCGACTGACGGCTGCGGCGGCGTTTGCTGCGCAGCAGGCTGACTGGGCAGCGTGTCAGTGCGCGGCGCGCTCGGCTGCGCTGTAGCAGGCGGCGACGGGATTGCGGGCTGCGTAGGTGGCGCCGCGCTAGGCGGCGTGACGCTGACCACTTGCGTCTCTTCGCGCCGCCTCAGCTTGAGCGCGGCGAGCAGCTTGTTCC
>JAGHYP010000044.1 GCA_017743585.1 Chloroflexota bacterium | reverse complement strand
TCGGCAGCGTCAGATGTGTATAAGAGACAGATTCTAGACCTAGCTGGCGGCGATGTGCGCCAAATCGAGGCGCGGCACGTGGTCGAGGCGGCGCGCAAAGGCGACGCGCTCGGCTTGGAGCTGCTACGGCGCGCCGGCACGCTGATCGGCCTGGGCATCGTGAGCTTACTGCATCTGTTCAACCCTGAGATCATCATCATCGGCGGCGGCGTGGCGGAGGGGGCAGGCGATCTGCTGCTGACGCCTGCTTGGGAAGCGATCAAGGCGAACGTGCTGGACGAGACCTACTATCAGTACGGGGATTGGCAGCTGCAGATCGTGCCGCCGCTCCTAGGCGAGGATGTCAGCCTGGTCGGCGCAGCGGCGCTCGCCGTGCGCGGCGGCAAATGAGCGCTCAATAGGCTTTGGCGAAGAGCGCGCGCTCGGTGCATTCTTCGTCGCAAGCGATGCACTTGCCCCTGCCGCGCACTTGCTCAAGCGGGAAATTGCGCGAGCTGACTTGGTTCTCTTCTTTGATCTTCGCCTCGCACGCGGCGCTGCCGCAGAACCAAGTGTAAGCCCAGCCGTCTTTTAAGATCTCGCAGAACTTGCCGTAATCCCCTTCCACTTCGTGGATGTTCGCGTCGCGGAAGGCGGTCGCTTGCTGCAGCAAGCTGCGCTGCACATCCTCAAGCAGTTGCTTGATGAAGGTCAGCGCGCCTTCGCGCGGCACGGATTGTTTGCCCGCCTTGCCTGGCACATCGCGCCGTGCGACGGCTATCGTGCCGTTCTGCACGTCTCTTGGGCCGATCTCCACGCGCACTGGCACGCCGCGCATCTCCCAATCGTTGTATTTGAAGCCGGGCGAGAGCTCAAAGCGCGTATCCAGCTTGGTACGCACGCCGTGCGCCTGCAGCTCAGCCAAAAGCGACTCGGCGACCGCCATGACGGGCGCGCGTTCCTCGTCATTCTTGCCGATTGGCACGATCACTACTTGGATCGGCGCAAGGCGTGGCGGCAAGCGCAGGCCCTGGTCGTCACCATGCACCATGATCACAGCGCCAATCATGCGCGTGGAGAGCCCCCAGGAGGTCGTCCAGACGTATTGCAGCACATTGTTCTCGTCGGTGTACTGAATCTCAAAGGCTCTGGCGAAGTTCTGGCCGAGGTTGTGGCTTGTGCAAGCCTGGAGCGCGCGCTTATCGCCCATCATCGCTTCGATGCTGTAGCTGCGTAGCGCGCCTGCGAATTTCTCCTGCTCGCTCTTGCGCCCTTTGATGCCCGGAATCGCCGCCTCGTTCAGATAGACATCATGATAGATATCCAAGATGCGCAGCACCTCGGCCTCGGCGTCATCGTGTGTGGCGTGCGCCGTATGCCCTTCTTGCCATAGGAATTCCATTGTCCGCAGGAATAGGCGCGTGCGCATTTCCCAGCGGACGACGTTCGCCCATTGATTGAGCAAAAGCGGCAGGTCGCGGTAACTCTGAATCCACTTCGCCATGCTGTAGCCGATGATGGTCTCCGAAGTCGGGCGCACCACAAGCCGCTCTTGCAGCTCTTCGCCGCCGCCAATGGTCACAATCGCCAGCTCAGGGCTGAAGCCCTCTACATGCTCTTTCTCCTTGTTCAAGAAGCTCTCAGGGATGAAGAGCGGAAAGTAGGCATTCTGGTGGCCGGTCGCTTTGAAGCGCTTATCGAGCGCTTGCTGGATGTTTTCCCACAAGGCGTAGCCGTACGGCTTGATGATCATGCAGCCGCGCACGGGCGCATAGTCAGCCAGATCGGCGCGCTGCACTACGTCAGTGTACCAACGCGAGTAGTCCTCAGCCCGCGGCGTGATGAATTCAGATGACATGCAAATCTCCTAGGGGCGCGTGCTTCGGTAGGTTTTACCGCGCTATTGTAGACGAGATGCAGCGCTTTCACCAGAGGCTCGGCAAAGTTTGAGGGCCGCCTTGAGCGGCGTGGTATAATCTGTGCGCAGAGATGAGCGGCGCGCCGCAGCGCAGCCATGCGCTTATTTGAGCAGATAAATCGCAGCGGCTGCCAGCGGCACAGCGCAGCCGAGAATAGGCATAGCGGATTGCGTGCCGAGCGAGCCGAATTCAGTTTTGAGGTGAGACTTCAGAATTCAGTCAGAAAGGCACTTTCTCATGCAATTTCCAAGCGCGGTCTTTCGCAAATACGATATTCGCGGCACAGTGACAGGTGAGAATCCGCAGCTCACGCCTGAGTTGGCGCGTGCTGTTGGCATGGGCTACGGCACGTACATGCAGCGCACCTTCCAGACGGAGCGGGTATACGTCGGCTGCGATAACCGCCCGACGTCGCCGGCCTTGAAGGCGGCGCTGATCGAAGGGCTGCTCAGCACAGGTCTTGACGTGACCGATCTTGGCGAGGTGATGACGCCGAGCGTTTACTATGCCAGCGCGCAGCATGGCGCGCGCGCCGGAGGCGTGCAGATCACGGGCAGTCATCTTTCGCTGGACTTCAATGGCATCAAAATGGCGTACGATCGCTTCGCGCTTTACGGCGAGCAAATTCAAGCGATCCGCGCGCTGATCGAAGCGAATGACTTCGAGCGCGGCAACGGCACGCTCACCCGCGATAGCAGTCTTGTCCAGCAACACCTGCAGACCATTGCCAGCAAGGTGCGCATGGGTCCGCGCAAACTCAAGATTGTGCTGGACGCAGGCAACAGCTTGAGCGGCGTCTTCATGCAACCTATCTACGAGCAGCTCGGCATCGAGGTCATCTGCCTGTACTGTGAGCCTGACGGCACTTTCCCGAATCACCTGCCCAACCCTGAAGACCCAGAGACGACCAAAGACCTTGAGCGCGCCGTGGTCGAGCATGGCGCTGACATGGGCATCGGCTTCGATGGCGATGCGGATCGCTGCGGCATCATTGATGAGCGTGGGCATCACATCGCGGCAGATCGGCTGCTGGCGCTGCTGGCGCGCGATATGCTCACGCGCTTGAAAGGCGCTAAAGTGGTCTTCGATGTGAAGGCGAGTCAGGCGCTGGAAGATGTGATTCGGGCGCACGGCGGCATCCCGATCATGTGGAAGACCGGTCACAGCCTGATGAAAGCCAAAATGGCGGAAGAAGGCGCGCCATTAGGCGGCGAGGTCAGCGGGCATCTGTTCATCGGCGAGGATTACTACGGCTTCGATGACGCGCCGCTGGTCTCGCTGAAGGTGCTGGAGATTTTCAGCAAAGAGACGCGCACAGTCAGCGAGGTCTTCGATACAATTCCAAAGCTGGTCGCTACGCCTGAAGTGATTGTCTCAGCGCCCGATGACCGCAAATTCCAGATCATCGAGGCGCTGCAGCAAGAGTTCGCCGCTGAGCGTCCTGTGATCACGCTAGACGGCGCGCGCGTATCCTTCGAGCATGGCTGGGGGCTGGTGCGCGCGAGCAACACGCAACCTGCCATCACCATGCGCTTTGAAGCGCGCACCAAAGCTGATCTGGTCGCCATCATGCGCGAGTTTGATCAGCGCTTGGCGCGCTATCCTGAGGTCTCGCGCGAGAAGCTGCAAGAGCAGATCGCGGCCTTCAGCGCTTAGGGGCGCTTGATGCCTGCAAGTCGTGCGCTCGCAGGCAGTTTCATCGCTCAGAGTCCCGCTCAGAGCGGTCGCGTGATTGAGAAGTGCCGATCCGCCTCTTCGTCGGGGATCTCGAAGCGCGCGAATAGCGCGGCGTGGTCGGGGTAGACCGCATCGCGGCGGCTATCCACGTCTGCGTCAATGCTCTCAATCGGCTCGACGATGCTATCGGCTTGCCGCAGGTAGAAGATCAGCTCGTGGCTGACTGCGATGTGGTCGATCAGCTCGCGCGCTTTTAGATAGATACGCGAGAAGCGCCGCGCGCTGGGGATGTAATCCGCCAAGTTGTACAGCCGAATGTCGTCGAAGCGGTCGCGGTGCGCAAGGCTGCGATCTGCCGGGCCGAGCATCATTTGCGTGGTGACCGCCTCAGGGGTGTCGTTGAAATCGCCCATCAGCACAGCGGGCTCGTTGTTGCCCGTCATCAGCTCGTTCATCAACACGCGCACAGCCGCGGCCTCAGCGGCGCGCCGCAAAAGCGCATAGCCGATGTAACGGACGCGCTCGTTCTCATCTAATGGGAAACGCCTGCCATTTGGGTAGGTGATCAGCTTGGATTTCAGGTGAACATTGACCACGTTGACCAGCAAGCCGGGCGCTAGAACAACGGTCGCCTTCAGGATGCCGCGCCCCATGCTGGTGACTGGACTGCCGCTGTCGCCGCTTGGCACGTTGACCAAGCCTTCTGGCGGCAGCTCGCCGATGTCACGCGCTTGGAGCAACGGCAGGCGCGAGAGAAACGCCACGCGAATGCCGCGCGCATCGGGCAGCCGCGAGAGCCGCCCATACGGATAGCGATTGCCCAGCGCGCGCTGCAGGTCGCTGAAGGCGTCTTCATCGCCTATCTCTTGCAAGGCGATCACGTCAGGCGCGACCGCCTGTATAGTGCGCGCCAGATTGCTCAGCTTGCGCTCATAGGTCTTCTGATCGCGCGGACCGAAGCCTGAAGGATGATCAGGACGGAACAGATTCTCCACGTTCCACGTCATGACGCTGAAAGAGATCATCTTGAGCAGCCTCACTTGTTTTAAGCCGTGCTAGGGATGATACTGCCATGATCAACGCGCTTGTGCAACGCTCACAAGCCGATCCACGCGCTTCTGAGTTGCGTGTACGGCTCAATAGCCGCCGCGCTCATCTCGCGCCCGCAGCCTGACCTGCTTATAGCCGCCGAACAGCGAGGCGGGATCGAACATGCTGTAAGCGTTCACCCAGATCGTGCCTACTTTCAAGGCGGCTGCCGCACGATACGCCTTGCTCACGTCGCACGTCTAAACTGAGGCTGCCGAGCCATACGGCGTATCGTTCGCCGCTTGCACGACCGCCTCGAACGAAGTCAAACGGCTCAACTGTCGCCACCGAGCCGAAAATCTCCTCGCGCACAATGTCCAGTGTTGCTTGCTTCGGCGCGCGCAAAATGCGCGACGGCTGTACGTCGCGGCTAACCGCGGCGCGTGACTATGGCAATGGACAGGCCGCCGACTAGGCTGAGCCCAGCAAGTGAGAAAATGACCAAGCCGAAGTTATCGAGCAGGAACGCGAGCAATGGTCCGCGCTGAGCGTCATGCTGAGCAGTGTTGGAAGGCGGCGGCGATTCGAGCGCCGCAGGCAAACTCGTCGGCTGGTAGCTGCCAGCAGCGCCAAAGCTGACCGTCAACGCGACGCCGCGCTCCACTTGCACCTGCAATTGACGCGGCGTGGTCATGCCGTAGGTCTCAGGCGGCGCTGCGAGCAGCGTGTAGTTGCCCGGCGGTATGCTTGTGAAGCAAGTCGGCGCCAGCGCCGCCGTGCTAAGCGCCTGCACTTCAGCGCCGTTTTGCAGCAAGCTCACGCGCATTCCGACTAGCAGCGGCTCGCCTTGATCGCGCAAGCGATTCGTGTTGGCATCGTCAAAGGCAAGGGCGCACAGCCGCGTCTGATCAGGCGGCAGCATCTCCAGCGCGATGATTGGAATGGTAGCAGCGACTTGCGTAGGCTGCGCTGTGTTTGACGGCGCGCTGGGGGGCGACGGCGTCTCAGAGAGCGAGTCGGACACAACAAGTAGCTGGCTGCCTGACTCAGCAGGCGGCACAAATGTGCTGCGCGGTCGGATCGGAACAGTCACGATGCGGCGTGGATCTTGTGTTGGAATGCGCAAGCGCGGCGCGGCAGGCACAGCTGTCGCGGTTGGATCGAGTGCCACAGGCGTGTTTGGCGCAACCGTGATCGGCACGATCGTGATCGGGATGATGCCGATCGGCGTGTTGGTCGGCAGGACGATGAACGGCGTTGCAGTCGGCGTCGGCGAGAGGTTCGGATCGGGCGTGGGCGTCGCTGTGACCACGATGTAGGTCACGTTCGGCGGCGGCGTCTTGACGATCAAGCGCTGCCCGATGCGGATCACATACTCTTCGGGCGGGATGTTGTTCAAGCGGCGCAGCTCCGCAACCGTGACGCCGTAGGCGAGCGCAATTGTGGAGAGCGTATCGCCTTCTTGGACGACGTGAATGATGCTGCCATCAGGCTGCGGCTTTTGCGGCGTGACAGGCGGCGCTTCGCGGCGTGGGGCTGGCACTGCGCCGCCGCTGCCAACCCCTGCGCGCAAGCTCACGTTATCCCAGTAGACGTGATTGAGCAACATGCCGACCGATTGCGTGGCGTGCAAAAAGACCGTGACGCCGTTGTCGTTCTCAGAGCGCGCTTCGACCGTCATGGGCAGAAATTGGTCGAACGGCTGAATGTACTCTGACCACTTGACTGTTGGCGCGTTCGGATCGCGTCCGCCTGTTGGATCGATGCCGATGCGCGTGCGCGCGCCCGATTCGCGCTGCGAGGTGCGCGGCGTGTTCGCGCCAATGCACGAATCTTCTCGGTTGCAAGTGAAGACATTTGCATAGGCAGTGAAGACAAGCGGCGTGCCTGCGCGCACACCCGGCACAAACTGATAGGCGTTCATCGTGAAAGCGTACCCAGAGGTATCCACCTTCCACGACGAGCCAAAGCCCGGAAACTCGTTGAATACCCAGTCTTGCTTAGAGGAGTTGACAGGCACATTTGCCGTCAGCGTCCAGCCCGTCGGCACAACGCCGCCCGGACCGCCAACATAGGAATCCATGCCGTTATTGGTGAGCAGCTCCGTGCCTTGCGCGCGCACGGCGACCAGCCCGCGCAACGTGAAAAGCAACACCAGAGCGCCGACGCAGCCCAATAAAATGATCGCGCTTCTATTGCGAGACACTGCTCCTACACTCCCAGCGATCAAAAACTGGCGGCGCATTATAACACAGCAAGAGCCCGACCGCACTTCGGCGTCGCTGAAGCATGACCCGCACGTCGCCGCCGAAGTCCATAGGCGCGTCAAAGGCGAAATCAATAGTCAATAGTCAATCGCGCGGCGGATCGCTCTTGTTGACTGCGATCAGATGGATGACTTGCCCGCTTGGATCGGCCGTCACAATCGCGTCGAGCCAATGAGCTTGCAAGCCTGCGTGCGCGGCAAGGATTAACCTTGGGGAACTGCGCCGCTCATTGCGGCTATGAATTGAAAGGCGCGAGGCAACTGGGTATCATACAGCGTCAGTTTTCTGATCAGCAGCCGAAAGATGCGTGAGACGTGCCTGAGAGACGGACGATTCTTTACATCGAAGATGATGCCCACGCGCGCAACTTGGTGCGCAAGATTTTGCAGCGTGACTTCGAAGTGCTGACCGCGCGAAACGGCTTGGAAGGCTTGGACATCCTCAAGCAGCGGACACCTGATCTGGTCTTAACAGACCTGAATCTGCCCGACCTCTCGGGCGAAGTGATCGCGGCGCGCATTCGCGCCATTGCAGGCGAGGCGCTGCCGATTGTGGCGATGACCGCGCACGACGAAAAGCAGGTGCGCGAGCGCGCTCTGGCGGCAGGCTGCATCGGCTACATCACCAAGCCGATTGACTCGCGCACGCTCGCTGCCGCCATTCATGACTTCCTAGGCGGGCGCATCGAAAGACTCGGCGACGACGAGCAGCGCCGCGCCACCAAAGAGATGCAAGCAGACCTGACGAGTCAGTTAGAACGCACTGTGCGCAAGCTCCAAGAAGATAACGCTGAGCTGCGCAACCTTGAGCGCGCCAAGACCGCCTTCCTCACGCAAGTCTCGCATGAGCTGCGCACGCCGCTGACCGTGCTTTCAGGCTACATCCAGATGTTGCACCAACGACTGCAAGCCGATCCGCGGGTCGATCCAAGCTACGTCGAGCTCGCCAACTCGGCGATGGCAGGCGTGCAGCGCTTGCATGCCGTCATGAACGAGGTAGTCGTGATGGCGCGCTTGGCGGCAAATCAGATCGACGCTTTCATGTCGCCTGTTGTGGTCGGCACACTGGCACGTGAGGCGATTGAAGAGTACCGCCCTGCTCTAGAGCGCCGCCGCTTGCGCGTTGAGGCGAGCGGCGAGTGCTGGAATCAGATGATCGTAGCAGATGCTACGCTTTTGCGGCTCGCCTTCAGCAACTTGGTCAGCAACGCGATCAAGGCGACGCCTGACGGCGGCGGCCCGATCACATTTCACATTGGCAAACAGGCAGAATTTCTGCACGTGCGCGTCAGCGATCACGGCATCGGCATTCAGCCCGATCATCTGCGCCTGCTCTTCAAGCCGTTCTACACCAGCATTGATGTGAATCGCGGGCGCACCAGCAAGACGGACTTCATGGGCATGGGCTTGGGCATCGGGCTGACCATTGTGGCGCGCGTGGTGGAAGCGCACAATGGGCGCGTGTGGGCAGAGAGCAACGGCTATGACGAGCAGGCTTGCCCTGGCGCTACTTTTCACATCTTGCTACCCATCTCAGGCGATGTAGCGCGCTAGGCTGTGATTTCTAGGCTGTGATTCGAGCGCAGCGCTCGACATTGATTGAAAAGGTGGCGCGCTGCGTCGCCGCGAACTTCTAGCCGCCATCGCGGCACAGCGGCTAGATTGCGCATGACATTGCGCAGTGATCAGGCTCTGCCGCCAGCGCCGCTGCCGAAGATTTTGGCCGATAGTTTGAAGCCTGCCTGCTCAAACCGCTCGCTGAACTTGGTGCGATAGCCTGTTGGCTGAAGGGTGCCGCCGCCAGTGTGGCTCGGGCCAGGGCCTTTGTGGTCGGGCGTCCTGTAGACGAACAGGTCTTGCATGACGATGCTATCGCCTTCCATGCCTTGAATCTCAGAGATTTGAACAATCTTGCGGCTGCCATCTTTCAAGCGCGCTTGTTGGATGATCAGCTGAATGGCACTGGCGATTTGACGGCGCACCACGTTGACTGGCAAGTCCACACCCGCCATGAGCGCAAGCGTCTCAAGGCGCGCGATTGCATCGCGCGGCGAATTGGCGTGAATAGTGGTCAGCGAGCCGTCGTGACCGGTGTTCATGGCTTGGAGCATGTCGAGCGCCTCGCCACCGCGGCACTCGCCGATCACAATCCGATCAGGGCGCATCCGCAGGCTGCCCCTCACCAAATCGCGGATAGTCAGCTGCCCTGTGCCATCTTTAGCGCCCGGCACGGGCGGCGCTGTCTCGAGGCGCACCACATGCCGCTGCGTCAATTGCAGCTCTGCTGCGTCTTCGATGGTCACAATCCGCTCATCCTCAGGGATGAAAGACGAGAGGACGTTGAGCAAAGTCGTCTTGCCGCTGCCTGTGCCGCCCGCTACGACAATGTTCAAGCGCGCCACGATGCACGCTTGCAAAAAGTCCGCCACTTCCTGAGTCATCGAGCCGAAACGGATCAAGTCCTGCACGGTCAGCACTTTCTCAGGGAATTTGCGGATGGTCATCGTGATGCCTTGCAGGGCAGATGGCCTGCGCACCAGATGCACGCGCGATCCGTCGGGCAGGCGTGCGTCGGTCATCGGATGTTCACGGTCGAAGCGGCGCATCAAGCGCCGCACGATCTTCTGCGCGACCCAATCGGCGTGTTCTTCATCATCGAAAACGTACTCGGTCTCGATCAGCTTCCCCTTCCGCTCTGCGAAGATGATATCCGGACCGTTAACCATGATCTCGCTGTACGATCGGTCGCGGATAAGCGGATCAATAGCGCCCCAGCCTAGGATGTCATCTAGGAGCGCCTCGCGCAGCTCTTCGTACTCAGGCTTGGGCAGCTGCAAATTAGCGCGCTGCAAGAAGATGTTCAGCCGATCCACGATGATCTTCTGATGCTCAGGGTTATCGCGCTGCCATTCGTCCGCCTCGTTTGGCGCGGCGAGCAGCTTCGGGCGCAGTTGGCGGCGCAACTCGGCGACGCGCGGCGTGGTGCGGCGCTTGGGCGGCGGGACGTAACCGCGCGCTTCTTCGACAGGCTTCTCAGGCGCAGGCGGCGATGGCGGCGCATTCGCAGGGCGCACCTCAGGTGCAGCTTTGCGAGCTTCTTCAACGGGCTTGTTCGGGCGACGTGATAAAGGCGATCCCATCTGTTGCATACCTCTTGCGACTCTTCAATGCGCGGCGCAGCCATTTGGCACAATCCGCATGGCGCGCGGATTGACTGTATCTTAGCACAAGCGACGCTGTGCTATGCGCTTTGCCTAGTGAATTGTTACAACACTGCGAGAAAGCGCAGCGATCAAGGCGCTCCCGCAGGCGCGATACGCGAACTTTCCATACGCGGCATTCATCGCTACAATATAATGACATGCAGTTATGAAAAGGTTCGCGGCTGAGAGGAGTCTGCCATGACCGTTTACGACGGCAAGGTGGCTGTGTGGTACGTGCATGGGCGCACGGTCGCCGAGAACACGATAGAGGAAATCATCGGCGTGCTGCAAAAATTTGCGCCGGCTGTTGAGGCAGTGTGGGTCAAGATAGGCGAGGCGAGCGAGTGGATGGGCAACATCGGGCCCGGCGATCCGAAGCCCGATCTCGCCATTCGCGGCGTCGCCGATATCGATCGCTGGGTCGCCAAGTTAGCCGCTGCCAACCTGGAGTTTCATGCCTGGTACATCCCGAAGGGCATCAATCCGATAGCAGAGGCAGACCTTGTGATCCAGGCCTGCAGCCGCCCGGGCGTGCGCTCGCTGATCTTGGACGTTGAGCCGTTCACAGGCTACTGGGTTGGCGGGCGTGCTAACGTGCGTCCGTTCGTGACGCGGCTGCGCGCGGGCTTGCCCCCTGATTTTCACATCGGCATGAGCGTCGATCCGCGCCCGCGGCATTTCAACAGCATTTTTCCGCAGGAGTGGCGCCCCTACATCAATAGCATTCATCCGCAGACCTACTGGGCGGATTTCGGCCAGACTCCTGACGCAGCCTTGCAGACGGTCTACGAAACATGGGGCAACTATGGGCTGCCGATCATCCCTGTCCTGCAGGGCTATCAAGGGCGGGGCAATCGCTTGACGCGGGAAGACATGGATCGGGCGCGCGTGGTGGCAACGGTCACCTACAAAGCGCCCGGCTTGAGCTGGTTTCGCTTCGGGACGCTCAACCGGGAGAGCTTTCCTGCCGTCAACGTCAAGATGACGGGCGAAGTGCCCGTTGGGATCGGCAGCAAACCGACCGATGGGCGCTACGGCGCGGAAATTGTCATCAAGCCGGGCGATGAGGGTTATGCCGAAGGCACATATGACGGCTCGCCTATTCCTCTGCAGAGCTTCCGCAACGAGGAAGGCTGGACGAGCCGCTATCTTGCCACGAGCGATACCTTCAGCCGAGTTTGGGTGCGCTGGGCGCCGCGCTTGCCTGCCAGCGGCTGGTATGAGATCTCCGCCTATGTGCCTTCGCAGCATGCCTCGACGCGCAACGCGCGCTACAAGATCAACGGCATCGTGGGGCAGGTGGCGGACTTGGAAGTGCGCGTCTCGCAGGTCGCTATAGACTCGCTGTGGGTCTCGCTGGGCGTCTATCGGTTCGACGTCAACACTCCGAACGCGGGCGTTGTTTTCCTCAACGATCTGACAGGCGAGCGCGGGCGCGAGATCGCCTTTGACGCGATCCGCTGGCGGCAAGTGTTGGGCTGGAATCAGCCGCCGCGCTACCTCGCCGATGGCTTCGACTCGCCCGTCGGTTTGCCGCAGGAGCGCCAAGCGCGCGGCGACACAACGTGGCCCGAGACGTGGATCTCCACCAATCCATACCGGAACCGCTACCTGCTGCTTGGCAAGCCGGCCATTCACACAGGCGACGATCTGGTTATGCAACGCGGCAGCACACTTAGGCAGCCCGTCTACGCAGTGGCGAGTGGCGTGGTGACCAATGCGCAGCGGCTTCCGGGCAGCTGGGGCGATGTGATCGTGATCCGGCACGACCCGCTCATCAGCACTGGGCAAGTGGTCTATAGCCGCTATGGTCACGTCGGCGAGATGCTGGTGCGCGCCGGCGACCGCGTGGTGCGTGGGCAGCGCATTGCCGTGATTAGCGATGCCTATGGCGTCTTCCGCTCAGCGCCGCACCTGCACTTCGATATCAGCCCAACGAGCGTCCTCGGAAGCGCGCCTGGCGATTGGCCAGGTCTAGATATGGCGCGCGTCGAGCGTGACTACGTCGATCCGCGTGCGTTCATCTATAGCAACCGCCCCGCGCAACCGTGAGCAAGGGCTTGTCTCGGCATTTGAATCAGGCTACGATCAGCCGAGATCAACTGAGAAATTCAGCCTTTCCGGTTCGGTCAAGCGCTCGCGTGGACTTTTTGACGCCGCAGTTTTTCGACGTGCTAGTGATCGCCACCATTGTGAGCGGTTTGTTCTTGGCGGCGGCGCGCCTTCGTCGCGACTTTCGGCAGCCGCCGCGCTTCCCTGAAGACGAGCCGCCAAAGGAATGATTGCTATGATTGAGCCTTTCACAGGGCGCTTATGCAGCCTGCGCTGACCGCCTGAGACGAGCAGTTTTCGGAAGGTCGCGATGTGCTTGGCGAACTCCAGCGCGCCTGTCAGCCCTCTGCTCGCCTCGCTATGCTCTGAAGGAGAGATCTTCCCATGCGCCGTATGCTTGTATTCCTGCTCACGCTCAGCCTGATGGGCTTCTCTGCGCTGCCAGCTGAGGCACAGACGGCTCGGCGCTTGCTCTTCGAAGAAATATTCGGCGGCAATTACAGCGGCTGGGAGCTTGGTAGCACGACTGGCTCATTCAACGTCACACAAAACGCAGTGACCATTGAAGTGGGCGAGGAAAGCAAAGCGGTTTGGATCACGCCTGCGCTGACAGTGCCCGATGATATCGAGATCGAGGTCGAAGCGCGCGCAATCGAGCCCGATAGCAGTGGCAATTGGAATTTGGCAGTGCTGCTGCGCGTCAGCAGCCGCGATCTCAACAGCACGTTTTATCATTTCGGGGTGGCAGGCAATGGCACATGGGAATTCTCAGTGCGCCCGCCTGAGGCAAGCAAATACGTTGATAACATTGAGCGCGGCAAGCTGACGGGCTTCGACGCCAATCGTCCCATCCAGCTGCGCGTCTTGGCGAGCGGCAATACGTTCACGTTTTACGTGAACGGTCGCCTGATTCGGCAGTTCGTCAACAATACGCTGCCTGTGACGCCCGATCGCGAGCATTTTTTCGGCCTGATGGCAGGCACGTATAGCGGCGTCAGCAAGCACAAGGTCGAGTTCCGCAAGATCGCCGTCTACGAAGTTGTGCGGCAGCGCGCGCTCTTCCGCGATACGTTTCCTGATAGCAATCCAAATGCGTGGGGAACAGGCAGCAGCGCCAACAGCAACGTCTATCTCGAGAACAACTCGCTTGTCTTCGAAGTTCTGAGGAACAACGTGCTGAGCTGGAGCCGGCCGAACAAGAGTTTTCCGAGAGATGTGGACGTGCGCGCTGAGGTGATCAGCGATCCATCGAATCAAGGGCGCGGCTGGAGCTACGGCATAGGCGTGCGCGCCTATAAAGACGGCGAGGACGCTATTTTCCACTTCTTCGAAGTGCGCGGCACAGGCGAGTTCACCTTCACAGTGCAGCGCGGCGGCAGCACGCTCAGGACGCTCATCAGCGCGCGGCGAATCGCCAACTTTGACGCGCAAGCGAAGCATACTTTGCGCGTCCTCGCTGTGGGCGATGTCTTCACGCTGTTCGTGGACGATCAGCAAGTGGGCAGCGTGCGCAGCAGCGATCCTCAGCCGCGCGATGAATACGGCATCCTGCTGGCGGCTGGCACGTTCGCCGCGCCGAGCGCGCGCTTGCGCTTCACCAACGTCGTGGTCTTGCCGCCGCGCTAGGCAAACGCACAATTTCACGTCATTCCGATACGAGGGGTGGTGCCTTGAACACAGAAGACTTTGTCCGTCGCCGACCTGTTTACTTGCTGCTGGATACCTCGGGCTCAATGCGCGGCGCGCCGATCCAAGCCGTTCAGCAAGGCGTCACCATGATCCATCAAGAGCTGATGAACAATCCGCACGCCATTGAGACGGTGTACTTGAGCGTGATCACCTTCGCCGATAGCGCGCAGCAAGTGGTGCAGCTTGTCTCAGTGGAAGATTTCACGCCGCCGACGCTGCGCGCCGAAGGTCAGACGGCGCTCGGCGCTGCGATCACGTTGCTGGGGCAGGCGTTTGAGCGC
>JAGHYP010000043.1 GCA_017743585.1 Chloroflexota bacterium | reverse complement strand
TCAGATGTGTATAAGAGACAGTCTTTATCTCATGATGCTCCAGCTCATCGCCGATGGATAGCTCGATTTCATCCTGCCAATAATTCACGCTGACTGTGCGGTCACCCGCGCCGCCTTGTAAGTAGCCGAACGTGCCTTTCAACGGAAAGACGGAGGAAAATTGCCCCTCGCAGCCTGCCACGCGCGCCGTGCGCTTCTCTGTGACGTAGACGCGATAGTTGTTGATCTGAATTGTGCTGCCGACGCGCACTTGCTCAAAGGCGGGCAAGGCGTTGCGCACGCGCTCGCGCCGAAAGAGCGTCCAATAGCCCTCGTCTTCCTCAAGCCAGTCAGGCGGCGCGCCGTCATCCCACGCGATTTGCCACTCTTCCCAGAAGCCTGCGTCGTAAGCGTAACGAATGCGCCCCAGCACTGTGAAGCCGCGCCCACGAATTGTCCCGCGCATCCCCACTTGCAGGCGCGAAGGATAATCCGCCAAGCTCGCCGATTGCCCGCTTGGATCGAGCGTATCATCGCCGCGCACCAGATACGCCGCGCCGCAAAAGCGGCAAGTCACCACGCGGATGAACTGATTCTCGATTTGAATGCTGCCGCCACAACTAGAGCAAGTGAGTTCGCGCATGGCGCATTCCACCTTTCCGAAGGTCGTCTCGTTATAGCTGTATAGTCTATGGCAGGATTCGTGGCAAGGCAACAAGGCAGGGCGCGCGCGAGTGACGGGCTGGACTCAGAGACACCTGTCAGGCATGCCCTAACTGCTTCATCATAACACACTCACGTTAAAAAGGCGTGATCTGACCGTTAACACGGGCGGCAGCTCACATGATCAGGCCGCCATCTACCGTCAACACTTGCCCTGTGATATAACTTGCCTCGTCGCTGACCAAAAAGGCGACCGCGTAGGCGACGTCCTCAGGCGTGCCGTGGCGCCCCAGCGGGATGCGCTTGTTGATCTCCGCCATGAGTCCTGCCGAGAGATTGGCGGTCAGATCCGTGCTAATGAAGCCCGGCGCCACTGCATTGACCGTGATGCCGCGTGAAGCGACCTCGCGCGCCAAGGCTTTGGTGAAGCCGATCAAGCCCGCCTTGCTGGCGCTGTAATTGGTCTGCCCTGCCTGCCCGCTGATGCCGACTACGCTCGTGACATTGACGATGCGCCCGCTGCGCTGTCTGATCATGGTGCGTACAGCTGCTTTACAGCAGCTCCACGCGCCTTTCAAGTTGGTATCCAGCACGCTATCCCAGTCTGCCTCTTTCATGCTCACCAGCAGCCCGTCGCGCGTGATGCCGGCGTTGTTGACCAAGATATCCAGCTTGCCGAACTGATCGAGCGCTGCCTTGATGAGCGCTTCCGCCTGCGCCAATTGACTCACGTCCGCTTGGACGGCAAGCGCTCTGCCGCCTGCGCTGTGAATGGCGGCTACCACCTGCTCAGCTGCCTCAGCGCTCGCGTTGTAATTGACCACAACAGCTGCGCCACGCTGCGCTAGCTCTAGGGCAATGGCGCGCCCGATGCCGCGACTGGCGCCTGTGATCACCGCGACGCGACCTGCTAAATTGCTCATCTCAAAAGCTCCTGTGATGCAACGGATAGCCGCGTCACTGAGTAGCAGGAATAAGCGCCCTTGTCAAGCTGTGATTTGATTGAAGACAAACGTGCGTCCGCTGAGCAACGGACTCACGCCGCGCGCTTTGACAGAGCAATCAGCTGCCCTCTCTGAGATGCCGATGTGACGGCGTGCGCTCTCTCGCCGTCGAGAGCGAACGGCATGCGCTATAATCTGCGAGGCCGCTTCTCCGGCTGAAGGTCTAGCATGTTCGGACGTTTCATTGCGTGGCTTGGCGTTGGACGCGCGCGCTTCATCTTCGGCTTGCTGGCGCTGACAGGCTTGCTGAGCCTGATGCTGAACGCCGTTCAGCCGCCTGAGCCATGGATTCCGACTGTTCAGACGGCGCTGGCTGCCTTGTTTTTGGTCGGCGCTGCAGTCGCCATCATCACGCGCTTCGATGGACGAGAGCGCCGCCAGATTTTGATCTTGATCGCGCCTGCGCTCGGCGCGCTGCTGCTCGGCCTATTCGTGCCGCAATGGTTCGTAACGCTGGCTGTGGTCGCCGTTGGCTGGATTGTGGTAGCGCTGATCGCAGGGCGCGCAGGCGTGCGCCGTGAATATCAGCGCGCGATCAAGCACATGCGCAAAGGCGAGTACGAGCCAGCCATTGCCATCATCAGCGAGCTGATCAAGGCAGAGCCTGACCAAGCCGATCATCGCCGTTTTCGCGCCGATCTGTACCGTCTGGCCGGCAATTTACGCAGGGCGCGGATAGACTACAAGAAAGTGATCGCGCTCGCGCCCGACTCAGGCGTCGGTTACAACGGCCTAGCAGAAATCTACCTGCAAGAAGGCGACTACGAGCGCGCTTTTGAGTACGGTCTGAAGGCACACGCGCTTGAGCCGAACCACTGGGCGGCCGCCTACAACCTAGGCATGATCGCCGACCGCATGGGCAAGTGGACAGAGGCCATAGAGTATTTGAAGCGCGCGCTCAATGCTAAAATCCCCGATAGTCGGCATCGGCTGCTGAGCTATCTGTGGCTGATGCGCGCCTATCTGTTCACGAATGAAGAGCGAGGTGCGCGCGAGGCGTTGGCGGCGCTACAGCGCGAGCGGCGCGGGCTGCGCGAGTGGCAGATCATCCTCAGGAGCGAGCAAGCTGCCGTGCTGCGGCGCATGCTAGGCGATGACGTGGCATTGGCAGAGCGACTGGTAAAGAGCGAGCATAGCGCCGCGCTTGAGCTAGTGCGCAGCAAGCGCAGCTGAAGGTGATCAGTCGAAGATATCGAACAGCTCGCTCAGAAAGCTTTTGCGCTTTCCATGCGAGCGCACATCTTCGTAGCGGAAGCGTTCAGCCCAATCGTCGTCGTGGTCATAGTGGCGGCGCGGGTCCGCGAAGCGGCGGCGCTCGGCGAAGTCGCGCTCAAGGTCGAGCAGGTCAGGCGCTTCAGCGCCGCGCTTCGCTCTTGGCGGCGGCTCAATGAATGGCAGATCGCGCTCGGCGGCCGCCATCTCAGCCCGTTCGATCAGCTTGTCCAGCTCGCCGCGATCCAACCAGACGCCGCGGCACTTTGGGCAATAGTCAATCTCAACGCCTGAGCGCTCTGCAATCAACAGGTCGACCGTGGAGCAGACAGGGCATTTCATGTTCCGACTACTCCTCTACGCCGCATCAGGTATAGCTTGATTTTAAGGGAACGCCTTGAAAATGACACCTCAAAAATGGTGTCGTGAAGGGCGAAGTGCAAACTTTCAAGAAATTTTGAACGAAAGGCGTGCATCTTGCGCGCGATTTGCTATACTTTTCTTGGGCGGCTTAAGACTTCCCGCATAGATCGTGTTCCCTGAAGGTAGAGAGGCAACCTCACTCTATGACTTCTCTAGTTCTTACCATCACGGAAACGCTGCGCTATCGCGGTGAGATAGGCAAATGGGCATGGGTGCTGCACCGCGTCTCTGGCTCCGGGACGTTCGTGTTCCTCATCATGCACGTGATCGACACCTCATGGGCGACCTTTTACCCCGAGCTCTACGCCAAGGCCATTGACGCCTACAAGACGCCGCTCTTCACGGCGGGCGAATTCGTGCTGGTGGCATGCGTGATCTATCATGCCCTGAACGGTCTCCGCATCACGCTCCTCGATTACCGCCCGCAGTGGTGGAGGCGGCAAGCGGATACAGCCAAGCTAGTGTTGCTTGGCACGCTGGTTTTGCTGGTGCCGGTTTTCCTGGTGATGGCAGGGCATGTAGTGAACTATTACAACGAGCGCGCAGGCGCCTTCGACTTGGGCTTGGATAAGATGGTGGAAGCCACAGCGCCGTTTGCGATTGGCACGGTCATAGTGCTAGGCTTGGGCCTAGTCGTCTCGGCAGGTGCGTCGCTCATCCCAAGCCTGAACGCGCCGAGGAAGCGGCTGAAGGGCAGCAAAATGGAGACCTTCCTGTGGTCTTTCATGCGCATCAGCGGCGTGTTGATCATCCCGCTTGTCTTCGGGCACTTGGCGATGATGCACCTCATTCAAGGCGTCTTCGACCTGTCTCGAGTCGGGCATGTGCCGGTCTTCACCAATCTCGGACCGAACATGGACGACACGCTGACGGCTGTCAATTTTGTGCGCTTGCGCTGGGATACGATGCTGGCAGGTGTCTACATCTGGCGCGTCTACGATATCCTACTTCTGTTCTTGGTGGTGTTGCACGGCTTCAACGGCGTGCGCTACATCATCAACGACTACATTCACAATCGGGTGGTCAACCGCGCGCTGCACTTGGCGTTGTTTGGCACGATGATCGGCGTGCTGTTGGTTGGCGCCTTGGCGATTTTGCAGAGCGTGCCAGCGACTACTGCTGAGATGCTCAGCCAGACTTCGCGAACGATCGGCGTAGATGTCAATCCTTTTGTGCGATAACGGAAGCGATGACTATAGGGAAGTCTGAAGAGGCATATGATCACACATCAGTTTGACACAATCATCGTGGGCGCGGGCGGCGCGGGCTTGATGGCAGCGCTTTACGCGTCGCGCACAGTGAGCGTTGCAGTCATCAGCAAGCTGTACCCAACGCGCTCGCACACAGGTGCGGCGCTGGGCGGCATTAGCGCGGCGCTGGGCAATGAAGAGGAAGATCACTGGGAGTGGCACGCCTTCGACACAGTCAAAGGCGGCGATTACTTGACCGATCAAGACGCCGCTGAGATTTTGGCGCGCGAGGCAATTGACGCCGTGATCGAACTTGAGCATATGGGCTTGCCATTCGACCGCACCAAGGAAGGCAAAATTGCGCAGCGCCGATTTGGCGGTCACACCAACAACGTGACAGGCAAGCCTGTGCGCCGCGCCTGCCACGCCGCCGACCGCACAGGTCATATGATCTTGCAAACGCTCTACCAGCAGTGCATCAAGAACAACGTGACCTTCTACGATGAGTTCCACGTTGTGGACTTGATCATGAACGGCGATCTGCCCGCCGGCGTAGTGGCGGTCTGCCTGCGCGATGGCTCGCTACATCTGTTCCACGCCAAAGCGATCGTGTTCGCCACGGGCGGCTGGGGTAAGTGCTGGGAAGTGACCAGCAACGCGCATAGCATGACGGGCGATGGTGCCGCTATCGCCTTCCGCAACGGCATCCCGCTTGAAGATATGGAGTTCTTCCAGTTCCACCCGACGGGCTTGTATCCAACGGGTTTCTTGATCACGGAAGGCGCGCGCGGCGAAGGCGGCGTGCTGATCAACGGGCGCGGCGAGCGCTTCATGGAGCGCTACGCGCCGAAGGTAAAAGATCTGGCGAGCCGCGCCATTGCTATCGAGTTGCGCGAGGGGCGAGGCATCAAGGGCAAGCGCTACGTACACCTCGACTTGACTCCAGAGACCGTCCGCCGCTACAAGGCAGAGGCAGGCGAGAATGCCGATTACTACACGCCTGAGTACATTGAGACTAAGCTGGCTGAGACTTGCGATCAGGGCCGCACATACGCTGGAATTGACCCAGTTACTGAGCCGCTGCCGATCCAGCCGACTGCGCATTACGCTATGGGCGGCATTCCGACCAATGTGAATGCCGAGGTGATCGCCGATAGCGACAATCGCGTCATCCCCGGCTTATACGCGGCGGGCGAGTGCGCTTGTGTCAGCGTGCATGGCGCCAATCGGCTTGGCACAAACTCGCTGGTGGATTTGATCGTCTTCGGGCGTCGGGCAGGCTTGCGCGCGGCTGAGTACTCGCGCGGTGCATCCTTCGTGCCGATTCCGAGCGACGCTGGACGCAAGATCGAGAGCGAGCTGAATCGCATCCGGACAGCCAACGGCAGCACCAGACCTCACGTCTTGCGCAAGAAGATGCAATCCACCATGCAAGATTTTGTCGGCGTTTTCCGCAATGGCAAAGACTTGCAGAAGGCGCTAGATACTATTCGCGAGCTGCGCCGCGAGTTTGCCACCAATATCCGCATTGACGATCGCGGCAGCACCTTCAATACGGAGGTGCTGGAGACGTGGGAGCTCGGCTGCTTGCTGGAGCTGGCAGAGGTGACTGCGTTCTCCGCCTTGAATCGGACTGAGAGTCGCGGCGCGCACGCGCGCGAAGACTACGAGCAGCGCGACGATCAGAACTGGCTCAAGCACACGCTGGTCTACCGCGACGGCGAGGAAGGCTTGCGCGTGGACTATAAGCCTGTTGTGATCATGCAGTATCAGCCGAAGGAACGCGTCTACTAGCTCGCAGGCGCTAGGGCTGCACAAAAAGGGAATGAATTGCCGTGGAAGCCGTAATCCGCATTCGCCGCTTCAACCCTGAGAAGGATAAGAAGCCTTATTGGGCGACCTACACGCTGAAAGATTGCGAGCCGACCGATCGCGTCTTAGATCTGCTGCATCGCATCAAGTGGGAAATTGACGGCACGCTCGCGCTGCGCCGCTCGTGCGCGCAGGGCATTTGCGGCTCGGACGCGATGCGCATCAACGGCCGGAATCGGCTTGCTTGCAAGGTACTGCTGAAGGAATTTGGCGAGAAGCCGAAGATTCAGGTTGAGCCGATTCTCGGCCTGCCCGTGATCAAGGACTTGGTGGTGGATATGGAGCCGTTCTTCGCGCATTACCGCGCCGTGAAGCCGTATCTGGTCAACGAGACGCCGCCGCCTGTTGGCCCGGATGGCAGGCCGCGCGAGCGCCTGCAGAGCGTCGAGGCGCGCGAGCGCTTTGACGATACAACCAAGTGCATTTTGTGCGCGGCTTGCACCACCAGCTGCCCCAGCTTTTGGGCGAACGGCGCGTACGTCGGTCCAGCGGCTATTGTGCAGGCGCACCGCTTCATCTTCGACGATCGCGACCAGCTGCTGAAAGAGCGGCTCGATCTATTAGCCGATCCTGACGGCGTGTGGCGCTGCCGCACTGTTTACAACTGCACTCCTGCCTGTCCGCGCGGCATTGAAGTCACGCGCGCCATCAGCGAGGTGAAGAAAGCCATTCAGACGGGCAAGCGCGACTTCTGAAGCACATTCACTTTTTCAGCACAGCGGGCGCAGCGCTGCTCCTCTGGCACTCCAAAAAGGTGTGCTATGCGCGATCCGATTGCCGCGATCATCGCTGCAGAGTCGAGCGCGCTCGGTCAGCCGCTGCCCACAGAGGCACTTTGCACAGCTGTGCAGCGCGTGGCGATCTTCACAGAGGCATTTCTGCCCAAAGTGGACGGCGTCTCGCGCACTGCGCTGCTGACCATACGCCACCTGCAACGAAGCGGACGCCAATTGCTCGTCTTCGCGCCATCGCCTGCGCCTGCACAGGTTGAAGGCACGCCGATCTACAGCGTGCCTTCTTTGTGGCTGCCCAGCTATCCTGAGACGCGCGTCGCGTTGCTCTGGCCGCCTATCCTAGAGCGCCTGCAGCACTTTCAGCCTGATCTGATCCACCTGTTCAGTCCGTTCACGCTTGGCACGCTCGGCATGCTAGGCGGCGGGGCGTTGCGCGTCCCAGTCGTGGCAAACTATCAAACCGACCTGCCCGGCTACGCGCATAGCTATGGCGTGCCGTATCTTGCGCCGCTCTTCAAGGCGATCCTGCGCTTCATTCACAATGGCTGCACGCTCACGCTCGTGCCGACGTCAGTCGTCTTAGCGCAGCTGCGTGCATGGCGCTTCAAGCGGCTGCGGCTTTGGGGACGCGGCGTAGATACGACGCGCTTCACGCCGAGTCGGCGCTCGGCAGCATGGCAGGCGCGCCTGCGCAACGGGCGCGCACAAGCGCGCGGCGTCGCGCTATATGTTGGCCGCATGGCGCGCGAAAAGCACCTCGAGGCACTCAGCGCCCTGGCGAGCGATCCATCTATCGCGTTGACGCTGGTCGGCGATGGCGAGCATCTGCCGCAAGTGCGGCAAGCGCTTTGCGCAGGTGGCGGCGCGGCGCACTTCATCGGCCATCTGTTAGGCGACGATCTAGCGGACGCTTACGCAGCTGCTGACGTCTTCGTCTTCCCCGCTGTGCGCGAGACGTTTGGGCAGGTGATCTTAGAAGCAATGGCGAGCGGCTTGCCTGTCATAGCGGCCGATCAAGGCGGCTCTGCAGCGCTGGTGCGACACGGCGAGACCGGCTTCCTCGTCCCTGCGCACGACAAAGCGGCATTCCACGAGCGGACGTGCCAGCTGCTCGCCGACTCAGCCTTGCGCGCGCGGATGAGCGCTGCTGCACGCGCTTACGCGGAGCAGCAATCCTGGTCGGCTGTGATGCGCGACTTGGAAGGCCACTACGCAGAGGCAGTGCGCTTGCAACGTCGTCTCCTCAGGAGGCGCCAGTGCTGAAGCGCCGTTGCGAAGGCTGCTTCTATCTGGGCTGTCTGGCGCCGCTTGGCTTCAGCGCGCTGGCGCTATGGATCGCGGCAGATGCGCTGCGCCGCGCCATCCGTCAGCGCGTCGCGCTCAACCGTCGCTCATGACTCGGTCAATCGCCTCGACCAGCTGCGCCATATTTGCCACTTGATAGACGCCTGAGGTGAACGGCGCGTATGCTAACATATCGCTATCGCCCGTTCCCCACTGATACTGCGGCTCGGGATTGAACCACAGGACGCGCCGCGCACGCCGCTGCATCTCAGCCGCCAAGTCAAGGCGCGGATCGTTATAATTGTTGCGCCCATCGCCCAGCACAATAACAGTCGTGCGGCTATCGAGCGCGTCCAGCTTCTCCCTGAAGAACGTCTGTAGGCTGCGCCCGAGATCGGTGTTGTAAGAGCCAGGCGGGTGCCTGCGCAGCACTTCCCGCACAGCTGCCTCTGGGCGCATTGCCTTGAAATAATCGCTGATCTCGTGCAAATCGCTGATGAAAATGAAGCTGCGCGCCTTCGCCACCTGGTCCTGCAGCTGGTAGATCAGCGTGAGCATGAACTCAGCGCAGTAGCGCACTGAGGTGGAGATATCGCAGATCAGCACGAGGCGCGGCTTCAAGCTGCGCTTGCGGAAGCGCAGCTCAATCGGCGTGCCGCCATAGCGCAGGTTGTGGCGCAAGGTGCTTTTGGGGTCTAGCACGCCGTCGTTAGCGCGGCGCTGGCGCAGAGCAGCGCGGCTGCGCAGCTTGGCAGCGAGGCGCTTCACCTCATCGCGCAACGCTTCGACTTCCTCTTGGCTCAAGGCGCGGAATGGCGTGTGCATCAAGTCCTGCGCGTCAAGCTTCTCAGGCGGGTGTTCGCCCATGTTCCGCGCGATTTGGCTGCTGACGAAATGCTCGATCTGCTGGCGCAGCGCCTGGTTATTGGCGCGCAGCATCGCCATGGTCTCTTCGATGGCTTCTTCGCTCAAGCCGGCCTCTCGCAGTGCTGCTTCTAGCCGATCGAGCAGCTCGCGCAGCTCGTTCATGCTCAGCGCGCGCATCATCAGCCGCTGATAGTGGCCTTGCTGATCGAGCGAATTGGCACTTGGCAGACCGATTTGCTGGCTGAGCTGCTCAAGCTGGCTTTGATCAAACGGTTGCCCGCGCACAAAATGTTGGAGCAGCTGTTGCAGTGCCTGCGGATTGCCCGCCAGCGATTGCAGCGCTTGCTTGAGTATCTGTTGTTGGTCAGGAGTCAGCTCTTGCTCGATGTTGAACATCGGCGGCGCAGCGGTGTCGAAGAAGAGCGGGAAAAAATAGTCGAAGACGGGCAGATCACAGGCTTCTTTGACCAATGTGGCGCGCAGTGCTGATCGAAAAACGCCGCGCTCGTACACACCCACCTGCTCCACAGCGCGCATAGCGTCGCAGCTCTCCGCCACAGAGATGCGCACGCCAGCGGCGCGCAGCGTCCGAATGAACTCAACCAATCGCTTGTCCATAGCCTAAATCCTCATGCTAAGGCGGTGCGCAGATTGTAGCGCAAAGGAAATCACGGATGCACGCCCCGCGCTGTACGCACGGTCAGCGTCGCGCCATCGCTGATGAAGTGCAGCGTGCCGTGCTGATCTGTGCGATAAAGCGGCACGCTCAAGCGCTTGATCAGCGCTTCGGCGGGCTGTGCGCTCGCTCGGCCCATCTCAGCCACTACAACCGCAAGCTGCGGCTGCGTCCGTTCTATCCAGCGCGGCGGATTGCCATTGGCAGCGCCATTGGCGGGCAATTGCACAACGTGTGCCCATAGGTCATCCGCCTGCTTGAGCAAATTCTCCATTGCCTCAGGCGATACCTCAGCCGCTATCAGGAAGCGCGCCATGCCATGCTCCACGCGCAAGATCAGCGGTGCGCTATCAGGGCGCGCCGCGACCTCAGGCACGCTGTGCGGCGCCAGCGCGACGATCCGCACGCCGTCGCTCGTCTCGATCTGCCAACCGGCGCCGATCGGCTGGCTGGGCGCGCCCATCCTTTGCAAAGCGCGTTCAAAGGCGAGGAAGGTCGGGCTGGCTGTGCGCTGCCCGTTGTGTACAAGCGCGCCGATGCTGTAGCGCTCCAGCAAGGCGGGCAGCGCGCCGATCAGCTTGTCGTGCGGCGCAGTGACGATCAGCAGATCGAGGTGACGCTTGTAGAAAGGCAGCTGATCGCCGAGCGCCTGCTGAAGGCGCCGCGGATTCTCGCCGCCGTCGATTAGAATATGCGCGCCGTGCGGCGTTTGAATTAGTACGGCGCTGCCCTCGCCAACAGCTAGCCACCAGAGGTGCAGTTTGCCATCAGGGCGCGCCATCACGAAAGCCCAGATGAGGGCTGCCACGCTGCCGCCGCTCAGCACAAGCGCCGCCGAGCGCCGCGCCTTGCGCAGCCAAGTCCAAACGCGCCGCCGCACGGCAGGATGCTGCATAGCGAACGCGGTCAGACCGAAGAGCGCGCCGTAATACAGCGCAGCGCTCAAGGGCGTGAGCGCGATAGGCACGCTGAGCGCAGCCATATCGGCCGCGCTGCGAATGATCGTGAGCGTGTAGCTGAGCGGCAGGCCGACCGTCCAAGCCGCCAATTGACCGAGCGGCTGCCACAGCGCGCCGAGCGCTAGGGTCGCCAAGCCGCCTGTCATGATCAGCGGCTGCGCAGGCGCCACCAAAAGGTTCACCACCACGCCGAGCGGCGCAAATGCGCCATTGATGAGCAGAATGATCGGCAAAGTGGTGATCTGTGCCGCCACTGTGGTCAGGAACCACTCCGCCAAGAACAACGCGATGCGTTGCGCGCGTTCTGAGTCGGTCAGGCGGCTCAGAAGCCACTCGCTCAGCCGCGTAAGCGGCGGCAGATACAGGATCAAGCCAAGCGTGGCTGTCGCGCTCAAGATCAGCCCCAGGTCGAACAGCATCAACGGATTGAGCAAGGTCATTAGGAAGACGGCAGCGGCGAGCGCCGTCAAGCCGTCGTTGCGCCTGCCCAAGCGCTCTGCTAATAGCACGAAGGTCGCCATGATCGCGGCGCGGACTACGGAAGGCTCTACGCCGACGAAAAGCGTGTAAAGCGAGACGCCGCACACGGTCACAATGAACGTGCCGGCACGCCCTGCCCAACGGCGCGGCAGCAGGCGCGCTAGCGCTATCAGCAACGCTACAATCACGGCGATGTTCGCCCCGCTGATGGCGAGCAAATGCGAGGTGTTGGTGCGCCGAAAGGCATCGGCAAGCGACGCCGTGATATTGCTCTCGTCGCCAAGCAAGACGCCCGCTAAAAATGCCGCTTGCGGATCGGGCAGCAAGCGTCTGATCAGCGCGCCTGCCTCAGCGCGCAGCGCGTAGAGCGCGGCTAGGAACGCATCGCCTTGATCGCGTTTGAGCAGGCTGATCTCAGCGCGCTGCACAATCGTATGAACGCCTTGCCGCGCCAAGAAGTCGCGGAAAGAGAACGTATCGAAGGTCGGCGGCGTCTGTGGCGCGCCGCGCACGCGCAATAGGTCGCCATAGCGCACTTCTGCGTAGCGCTCAGTGTAAACCAGCGCCTCGCCTTGCACTGTCTGGCTGCACTTGCCGCGCGCCCAGCGTTTGGCGCTCAGCCGCAGGCGCAGCGCGTTCTCGCGACGCTCGGGCGGCGCGCTCACCACGCCTTCTATGACTGCTCCGCCGAGATCGTTGTAAAACGCCAGCTGATCAGGGCGGAATGGCTGAGACGCCGCGCTGTGACACATCGCGCCGAAGCCCGCTGCGGCAAGGCATAAGCACATGCGGCGCACGCTGCGCATCCGATAGCCGAGCGCAGCGCCTGCAAGGCCGCCCAAGGCAGCTAGCACAGGCAGCGCGCTGTGCAGCGCCATTGCTTCAGGACGCGCTGCGCTCAGAGCGATACCGCTGCACCACGCCATGACCATGTAGAGCAACAGCACGTCCGCTCAGCCTTTCCGCCTGTGCTCAGGTCGGCATTTTGAGGCGGATGAAGTCCATTGGATCGACCAAGACGCCGTTCACGGCAATTTCCCAGTGCAAGTGCGGGCCAGTGCTGCGCCCCGTGTTGCCGCTCAAGCCGATCACCTCGCCCTGCAACACGATCTGCCCCGGCACGACGAAAATCTGGCTCAAGTGCGAGTAGTTGCTGAGAACACCCCAGCCGTGATCGATGATCACGTTGTTGCCGTGGATATCCAGCGGACGCGCATACACGACTCGTCCGCTGGCAGAGGCTTTGACGGGCGTGCCAACAGGCACTTGGAAATCGCAGCCGCTGTGCCGCCGCGTCGAGCCATCGTTGAAATCGCGCACGCTGCCAAATGGCGAGGTAGTTGGCGCGTTGGCAGGCAAACTGAACTGCCCTTCCCAGAAACGCTCAGGCGTCACGACGCTATAGATGCTATTCATGCGCGCATCTTCGTTTTCTTGCACAGACATATCCAGCAGGTGGAGCTTCTCTGAGGGCAGGATGAACATCGGCTCCCGGATGAACTCGCCTGAGGTGACTTTGACCGTGCCTTCCCAAGTCAGCGTCTCGCCATTGGCGCGGTAGATTGTGACTGTGATCGGATAATCGCGAATGCGCTGCTCCATTGGCACGGCGAGCAGCGCGGCAAAGCCGCCCGTGACCGAGAAGAATGGGTAGGTGCGCTCAAACGCGCTCACCACGCCGCCAACTAGGTCAGGTCCGCTCAAACTGATCACGCCTGCCGTGCCTTGCCGAAGAAACTCAAAGTTCAGCGTGATGATCACTGCATCTCGCGCGCGGATATGCATCAGCGCGCCGAGGCTGAGCACGGCGATCAGCGCGAATGCGACCAGAAGTTTTCTAGACATGTGTCTTTTCAAACTTGAGCTGCTGCTCCGAATAGTAGCGCAGTCATTATAACACGCCACGATACCCTCACGTTCAACCGAGAGAGTGAAAGCACGCTGCTATAATCGCGCCACCAAGCGCCCCAGTCATTGTCAAATCAATCTCAGATCGCAGCCTTGCATGTAGCAACACACGGCAAGGCAGACCAGATGGAAACTGAGCAGTTCAAAGCAGCGTTAGGCGCATTCCCGCAAGTGAAGAGCAGCGGCATAACGCACGAGAGCCACGCGCACAAGAAAGGCTACCGCCCAGCGATGAATGCACTCTTCATATGGACTCTCAACTTGGTGAAGCCCACAGCGCCCGACAACCCGATCCGCCGCTACTTCAATGGCGGAGAGAAGAATGGCGGCAAGAAATTCACAGCCGCGCGCGCCAAGCTAGCGCGTATCCTAGCCGCCGTCGCCCGCAGCGAGAATGGCTACGATCCGAGCCAGATGAAGCAACGACGCGCCCTAGCATCTGCCTAAGCAGCCGCCCAAGCCCGCGTCGCCCGAACCTATCACAGTTGAAGAACTGGTCAAAGACCTTTACCTAGACTAGTCCACAAAGGCAGCCGCGCCATTTTGGTCAATACGCATCTTGACAGGCTTATGCGGTAGCAACGTGCCGGCAGGCAGGTTCGCTACCACATCGGCGCTCAATTCAGCGCGCTTGAGATATTCATCCAAGACGCCAAAGGGAAGCCAAAACGCGCATATTTGCCCGACGTGGAAAGCGCGCGCGGCGCCCCGCGATCCGAGATACGGATCGACGTGAATTCGAAGATCGCGAATGGCGAGCGCGCAGAAGGCTCAGCGGCAGGCGCAGCAGGCGAAGGCACAACCGCAGCCGCCTCAGGCGGCACGCCGCCAACATCGAAGGGATTATCTTTG
>JAGHYP010000042.1 GCA_017743585.1 Chloroflexota bacterium | reverse complement strand
AGCTAATTGGCTGCTTGGACGTGCAGAGCGTTGAGCCGAACGCCTTCGATCAGGAAGACGTGCAGATCTTCCAATTGCTGTGCGATCAGCTCGCCATCGCCATTGATAACGCGCGCCTGCTGGCTGAACAAGCGCAGCGCACCGCTCAAATCGCCGATCTCAACCGCCGATTGACGCACGCCGGCTGGCGCGAATATCTGGCTGAGTGCAGCGCGGAGAAGCTCAGCTACACCTACGACCTGCTGACCGTCGCGCCCGCCGAGGGCAATCCGCCGCCTGCCGAGCCAAATGCGCAGATCATCGAAGCGCCGATTCTGGTACGCGGCGAAGTGGTGGGCAGCTTGCGCATCCAAGAGAATCCTGAGCTGCCGCTCTCGACCGAAGAGCGCGCCATTGTCAAAGCAGTGGCAGATCGCGTGGCGCTAGCCCTAGAGAACACGCGGCTTGTGGAGCAGACGCGGGATGCGCTCGAGCGTATGGAACGGCTCTACCAAGCGAGCCGCGCGCTCAGCAGCGTCGGCCAGATTGAGCGGCTCTACCAAGCTGTGGCGGATAACTTCACATCCTTTGAGCAGCTGGATTGCCTGATCTTCCTGTTGGCATATCCAGTGCCAAGCCACGAGACCGCTGTCCTTGAGTACGCCTATATTTGGGAACGCGCGCACGGGACTTTCCGGCCGCCTGCGCAGCGCGTGCCGCGCGAGCTGCTGCCAGAAGCATGGCTGCCTAAGGCGCGCGCTGCCTACGTGGCGAACTTGCCCGATGATCTGCGCGAACACGAGACGCTACGCGATATCTACGCTGCGGCGGGCGTCCAGAGCGTCCTCATCACATCTCTTGCAACGGCTGCCCGTTGGTTTGGCGTCTTGATCTTCCACAGCGGACGCGCGCACGCCTTCCCCGCCACGTTCGTGCAATACGCCGACGCGCTCGCTGACCAAATTTCCATCAGCCTTGAGAACCAATATCTGTTCAACGAAGTGCAGAGCGAAGCGCGCAGCAATCGCGTGCTGGCCGAAGCGGCACAGGTCGCTGGCCAGATCAGCGCGGACTTTGAGACAAGCATCAGCAACCTGATCGAGCGCGTGGCGCTCGCCGCTGACTTTGATCGCTGGTGGTTCGGTAGCGTGCGCCTGACTTCGGCAGGCGTGGTGGCAGATCGTCTGGCGGCGCGCTTCCCAAAAGGCTCACCTCTGCAAGCGATGGCCAAGGTCTCGCTCGAAGGCGCGCAGAACGCCATCACGGAAGCGCTGCGCAGCGGTCAGATCGTCATCGTGAACGAACCGCACGCCCACAGCGCGCTCAAGCGCCTCGATGTGGAATTAGCCGAGGCATTCGGCAAGCATATCGTCGTGCCGGTCAAGACGGGCGATCGCACGGATGCTGTGCTATTGCTAGGGCGCTCTGTCGCGCAATCAGACATTGATGAGCGCGATCGTCAGCTCAGCTTGACGCTCGCCAGCCAGATCGCGGTCGCCCTTGAGAACCGCCGCCTGTTCGATGCCGTTCAGAGCGAGCGCGAGAGCTTGCAGCAGATTTTGAACTCGCTGCCAATGGGCGTCATCGTGGTGGATGCACTCACTCGGCAACCCGTGCTGACCAATCAGCGCGCGCGCGAGCTGCTCGGCTTGGATAACCTGCAGCCGCCCGAGGCAATTCACACCAGCACAGGTCTCGCTTTCCTGAGCGAAGAGCAACCTATCTTCCGCGCCTTGCAAGAGGGCGAGCCTGTGCGCGCTGAAGATATGACGCTCGTGGATAGCGAAGGCGGTCGGATTGACTTGCTGGTGGACGCAGTGCCGCTGGTGCGCGGCGGTGAGATCGTCGGCGCTGTGACCGTTTACCAAGACGTGACCGAGCTGCGCGAGCTGGAACGCGTGCTGCAAGATAGCCTGCGCGAGACGACCACTCTTTATGAGCTCAGCCGCGACATCGCCGCTGAAAACGAGATTTACGGCATCTTGAACGTGATCGGCCGCTACGTCATCGGGCAACTCTTGCCGAGCCATTTCTACGTCATCTTCCACCAAGAAGGGCAGCTCGCGCCGATCTACACAGCGTGGCAATCGCCAGATGGCATCACAGTGGATGTGGCGGATATGCCGTTGCCGCTGCCGCGCGCCTTGTTCACTGAAGAGGCGTTCGTGGATGCTGATCTCCGCGAGAATCCTGAGTTTGGCGACGATCCGCAGATTCAGGCGCTCGGCATCGTCTCCATTGGTATTTTCCCAATGCGCGCGCGCAATCGGATCGTCGGCTGGCTGTGCATCGGCTTCGATACCCACCGTCCTTTCACCCCTGAAGAGCGCCGCACGCTAGAAAACCTGACCGACCAAGCAGCGGTTGCTTGTGAGAGCGCACGGCTCGCTCAAGAGACGGCGCAGGCCCTGCAGACCACGACTCGGCTCTTTGAAGCCAGCTTGAGGATTCGCCAAGCTGACTCGGTTGAAGCGACCGTCGCCGCCTTGCGCGATGAGCTGATCAAACTCGCGCCTAGCCGCATTGATGTGCTGCTCCTGCGAATGCGCGAGAGCGAGCAGCGCATTGACTGGGTGTTGGCATGGCGCGCTGACGATCCAGACTCACACGCTGTGCAAGTGGATAGACCTTTGAGGCAGGGTAGCTGGGAACTGCTCGATCTACCGCCTTATTTCATTCAGGACGTGCGCGATGCCGATCCGAACCTGTTGGATCGCATCCAGCCGCTGCTCCATCTTGGCGCTTTCCGTGCGCAAGCCGCCGTGCCGATGTCCGTCAAAGGTCAAGTCAAAGGGCGCTTGATCGTCACCTACGATGAGCCACACCCGTTCACGCACGCCGAGCAGCAATTGCTGACCCTGCTCGCTGACCAAGCGGCGATTTCGATCGATAACTTCGACTTGGTGCAGCAGACGCAAGACTCGCTAGAAGAGGCGGCGATTCTGTACCAAGTGAGCCGCGCCATTGCGAATGCCGCTTTGCCACAAGACGAGGTGCAGGCTGTTGTTGACTTCGCGACGCCGCCTTTCATCAAGAGCGTGGCGACCTTGCGTCTGGTGGGCGGCGACTGGGATGACCGCAACGCCGCCATCGAGGTGATCGCTTTCTGGCGGCGCGATCAAGATGAGTACGATCTAACAGGTGTGCGCCTCACTTCTGAGCAGTTCCCGATCTGGGATATCATCAAGCGCCCTGAGCCGACGTGGATCGAAGATATCCATGCGCCGCATGCCCACATGGACGAGTTTGCGCTGGACGCAGAAGCCGTTGAATTCATGTTCGGCGCGCGCGCGCTCGTCACTTTCCCGCTCTTCGGCGCCAATCGGACGCCGCTCGGCGCGCTGCTGATGAATGCTGATGAAATCTGGCGCGCGACCGAGCGCGACATGCGCGTTTTCACCTCCATCGCAGACCTGATCGGCATCAGCATGGAACGGCGCAATCTGTTTGAGCAAACGAGGCGACGCGAGCGTCAGTTGGCGCTGAGCGCCGAGATCGCGCAGCTCGCCGCCAGCACCTTGCGCCTTAATGAACTCTTCGATTTGGTTGTGAATCAAGTCAAAGAGCGCTTTGGCTTCGATCATGTGCAAATCTTCCGCATAGACGATCAGGGCAAGTTCGCGCGCGTAGTCTCTTCAACGGGCGAGGCGGGCAAGCGGCTTCTGGCGCGCGGACACGCCTTGCCTGTTGGCTCGCGCTCGGTGATCGGTCAAGTGACGGCGACCGGCATGCCGCAGATCGTGAGCGATACGACCGATCCGCGCGCTGTTCACAGGCCGAATCCCGATCTGCCCAACACGCGCGCTGAGATGGCGTTGCCGCTGATCGCGCGCGACATGATCCTCGGCGCGCTGGACGTGCAGAGCAACACCCCCGGCGCCTTCACGCAAGACGACGTGGCGATTCTCTCAACGCTGGCAGGTCAGATCGCGATTGCCATTGACAACGCCGAGCTGTTCGCTTCTTCAGTGCGCCGCGCTGAGGAAATGCGCTTCCTGTTCGATGCGACGCGCGCCGCGACGACTGCTTTTGCCGAGGCCGAAGTGCACGCTGAGCGCCTGCGCGAGATCGCTGAGTTGCTGCGCGACAAACTGAACGCGCTCGCCGCCGCTATCTTGCTCTTCGACGATAGCGGCACGCGCCTTGTGCCATACAGCGCTGTGCTGAGCGGCAAAACACTGAGCATCCCGCCCCACTACGAGTTCGCTCAGCCGTTCTTCAAAGAATTTGCGCAGGCGCGCGAGCCGCTTCTGGTCAACGATCTCGCCGCTGCGCAGCAATTCGGGCGCGCAGGCGCAACAGGCGCGCTCGGTCCGGCGCGCTCAGTGCAGGCGCTGCGCGGCTTCCTGCCAGAGAGCGGCTCGTTGCTGCTCGTGCCGCTTTACGCTGGCGATAACTTTGTCGGCGCGCTCGGCGCAGTGAAAGAAGTGGTGAACGGCTTCAGCGATAATGAGCTACGCCTGACGCAGACGCTCGGCTCATCATTGAGCGCGACGATCCAGAATGCGCGGCTGCTGCGCGAGGTGCGCGCCGCCAACTTGCGCTTGATGGAACTCGACCGTCTCAAGAGCCAGTTCCTCGCCAACATGTCGCACGAGCTGCGCACGCCGCTCAACTCGATCATCGGCTTCTCGCGCGTGATCCTGAAGGGCATTGACGGCCCGCTGACCGAGCTGCAGAGACAAGACCTGACCACAATCTACGAGAGCGGCAAGCATCTGCTCGGCTTGGTCAACGATATCCTCGATCAGGCGAAGATCGAGGCCGATCGCATGGAATTCTCAATTGCGCCGTTCGCCTTGCAAGAGGTGGTGAAAAGCGTCGCCTCGACAGCGGTCGGCTTGCTGAAAGATAAGCCTGTGCGGCTTTATCAAGAGATCGAGCCTGATCTGCCGAACGTGCGCGGCGATGAATTCCGCACGCGCCAAGCCTTGCTGAACCTTGTCTCAAACGCGGTGAAGTTCACGCCGCAGGGCAGCATCACCATCGCTTGTTTCCGCGTTGAGATAGACGGTGTGCCAATGGTGCAGGTCTCGGTGACCGATACCGGCATCGGCATCCCACGCGATAAGCTCGATATCATCTTCGAGCCGTTCCAGCAAGTGGATAACAACGCTGCGCGCCAGTACGGAGGCACGGGCTTGGGCTTGCCAATCGCGCGCAAGTTGATCGAGAAGCAAGGCGGACGCATGTGGGTGGAAAGCGAGGTTGGCGTCGGCTCAACCTTCAGCTTTGTGCTGCCGATTGCCGGCCTTGAGCAAGGCGAGCAGCCGAGCGGCGAAGCCAGCGCCGAAATCGGCGATTAGCGCCCTGTGACTGCTGTGTCCTGCCGAGCGCGAGGCACAGCAGTTGCGTCGCGGGAGTGGCTTGGAACAGTTGCTAGACGGTTTTCCCGTGATCACATCCCGATCGCTGCCGCTTAAGGCGAGATGGACGCCTTCAAGCATGTGAACAACGTCATCTATTTCTATTTGTGCCACTTTGAGAGCGCGCCCATCGCACGCTTTGAGCGTATACAAATGCTCATGTGAACTTACTGCCCAGCCGGCCGCAAGCTGGCGGGAATGGCAGCCAAAGCAGCAGTTTGGTCGTGATGCACGACCATAAGGCGCTCATCGAAGCGCCTATACTCAGAATCTTTTAAATTCTTCAGAGGCGAATGCATCTTCAGGGCTCGAGTCGGCGTCAGTTTGAACATCCGACGTGCAAGATGAAAAAGGCTCTAATCACTCTTGGGCGGTTTAAGATAAGAATTGAGGTCTTCAGCGTGCGCGGAAACCAGCAGCTGGTCTGGCTGTGGTGTTGTTTAGGCGTCCTTGTGGCAAGTTGCAGCCAGAGCAATACCAGCAATGCGCCTGCGCAAACAGCGACGCTTGCTCTGTTGAAGTGG
The DNA here is from genome assembly GCA_017743585.1 of Chloroflexota bacterium. Lineage (GTDB taxonomy): Bacteria > Chloroflexota > Anaerolineae > Aggregatilineales > UBA2796 > CP2-2F. The sequence continues at coordinate 8,322 of JAGHYP010000042.1, read as the reverse complement.
ACTAGTGTCCCAACTGCTACGCCAACGCCGACGCCGCGCCTGCGCCGCACGCCGACCCTCAATCCTGCCACGCTGATCGCGCTCACCTTAGTGCCAACGCCGTTGCCGCTCTCGGTCAGCATGCCGAGCTGCCGAGAGACGCCAGTTGGCAGCCTGCTGTGCTTGGGCAGCCTGCACAATCCACTTGGCGAGCCGATCAGCCAATTGGTTTTGCGCGTTTATCTTGTGGATGAATCGGGGAACGCGCTCGCCGTGCGCGAAGTGACCACTGCGCGCAGTTATCTGCTGCCCAATGAAAGCACGCCTTACGGCGCGCAGTTCGATCAGATGCCTTCAGCCTACCGCGGCGCTGTAGCAGAGATCGCTTGCGCTTCGCGAAACACACAGCCCTTGCCGCACCTGACTGTAGAGAGCCTGCAAAGTACCTTCACAGAAGGACAGTATGTGCTGAGCGGCGAAGTGCGCAATCACAGCGAGCAGGCAGTGGATCACCTGAGCCTTGTGGCGACGCTCTACGACAAGCTAGGGCAGGTGACAGGTTTTCGTCATCTGCGCCTGCCGCCTGAGCAAGTCCTGCCGCCTAAAGAGCGGCTGCCGTTCCAGCTCTCTGTCGTCCCGCATTTGGAAGGCACGCGCAACATCGTAGCGGCTGCCGAGGGCAAATTGCCTTGATCAGCGCGCTCGAACACAATTCTAACTGCTTCGCATGAAGCCGCTTGCCTTTTGCCCGTCGAATCAAATTACTAATGTCAAATCACAATGATCGCATGAGCGACGAACAGGCGAGGCGCGGGCATGGCTATTGAACCGCTCGAACTCTTGCGGCAAACGTTTCCGGGCATTCAGAGTCCAGAGGAACTGGCGCAGCTTGCTCAATTGGCGCGGCGAGCGACCTATCCGCCGGGCACAGTCCTATGCCGCGAAGGCGCCTATGAAAAGGTGCTGTATCTGATCTGCGAAGGCGAGGTGGTCATCACCAAGCGCCTCGATGCAGCCGAGGATAGTCACTTGGTGCTGCGGCGCGCCGGCAGCGGCGATTATTTCGGCGAGATGGCGATCATCTCCGACGCGCCGCGCTCAGCAACGGTCACCACCACGACTGAGACTACCGTCTTGGAAATCGATCAGGACATCTTCCGCACGATCTTAGAGCGCAACCCTAACTTAGCCATGCAGATGGTGCGCCAAACCTTTGACCGGCTGCGCCAAAACGACCGCACAACGCTTGAGGAATTGCGCAAGGCCCTTCAAACGCTCGAAAAGCTCGACCGCGCCAAGTTGGACTTCATCGAAGTGACGGCGCATGAGCTGCGCACGCCGCTCACCATCATGCACGGCTACGCCAGCATGATGCTGGCCGATCCTATTGTGCGCGAGAACCCCGCCTTGCGCGAGATGGTTGAAGGCATCATCAACGGTAGCCAGCGCCTGCACGAGATTGTCAACAATATGCTGGATGTGCAACGCATTGACCTCGCGCAGATCGCAGTGGCAGCCGTGCCAGTTTCGTTGCCGCTAGTGCTGCGCGGCGCCGAGATGCAATTCAGAGACGCGCTCAAGCAACGCCGCTTGACGCTTCAGATGGACTTAGCGCAGGATGAAGGCGATAGCAGCATCTACATTGAAGCTGACCCTAGGTTATTGAGCAAGGCCTTCTCGCACATCCTGATGAACGCCATCAAATACACGCCTGATGGCGGCGCGATTCGCATCACCTTGCGCTATGAAGATCACCCAATCCTAGAGCGCGTCGCGCACGTCCAGATCGCCGACACAGGCATCGGCATTGATCCTGAACATCACACGCTGATTTTCGAAAAATTCTACCGCCTGGGCGATGTGCAGCTGCACTCCAGCGGCAAGACTGCGTTTAAGGCAGGCGGGCCTGGCTTGGGCTTGGCGATCGCGCGTGGCGTTGTGCTTGCACACGGCGGTCAGATTTGGGTGGAGAGCGAAGGGCATGATGAGGTGAACTTCAAGGGCAGCACTTTCCACGTGGTGCTGCCTGTACAAGCTGCTTCCCGCCAGAAGATGGCGCTGCTGCGCGCGCGCTACGGCGATTAGCGCTCGCCCAAGCTCTTCAGCACGCGCACGAGGACGCGCACAGCGCGCTCGTATTCCGCGATCTCGATATGCTCGTCCGGCGCGTGGTCTAGCGCCGAATCGCCCGGCCCATAGGCGACAATCGGACACTGCCAAACAGGACCGACGACGTTCATATCGGATGTACCCGTCTTGTAGACAAAGCCGGGCTTGCCGCCTTCATCGCGTATGGCGTTGTTGAAGGCGCGCACAAGCGATGTGTTCTTCTCGGCGCGATAGGTGAGCTCCTCGCCGCGATAGCTCAGCTGGGCGCCATTGGCGTAGACGCTCAGCCGCGCCTTGAGCTGATCGGGCGTCAGATCGGGCGGCAAGCGGAAGCTGAGCGTCATGTACGATGTTTCATAGAAGCCGTCATCTTCGCTGTGGATGTGCCGCAAGGTGCTGAAGAGCTGATCGAAAGCCCTCTCGCGCCCCTCGTTGAAGGCCGCGACGTCAGCACAGACAGCGTTCCAGAAAGCGACAGCGGTCTCGAGCGCGTTAGGCTCAGGGCGCGCTGTGTGGCTGATCGGCCGCGTGAAGCGATAGTCCAGCACCACGCGTCCTTTATAGCCGAGCGTGATGCGATCCCAGCGGCTTGGCTCGCCGATCACAACAAGCGACGGCTTGTAGAGGGTCAGCGCGTGCCGCGCGCCCTTGGACGTGGTCGCTTCTTCTTCCGTCGCGCCGATCACGATGATGCGCCAGCCGGGCTGCCTGCCTGCGATAGCCGCCGCGCTGACGAAGGCCGCCAGCGAACCCTTGGCGTCCACCGAGCCGCGCCCGTAGAGCTTGCCATCTTCAAGGCGCGGCGGAATGTAGCCGGGCACAGTGTCAATGTGACCGAGCAGGATGCATTCGCGCGGGCCGTCGCCGAGGATGCCGACGGCGTTATCCGCAGCGTCCACGAAGGCGCTATCGAAGCCTGCCGCTCCCATCTGCGCAGCAAGGTATTCGCTCGCACGGCGCTCTTGGTGCGAAGGGCTGTAGATTTCCACCAAGCCGCACAGCAAAGCTACAGGATCGATCGGCATAGCCCGGCACAGCGCGGGTTTTGGCTTAGCTCAACCTCGCCATGATCCTCGCCAAGGCCTCGCGGCTTGGACGCAAGCGCTCTTCAGGCAGCTCAGCGAGCGGCGTATCGGTAATGCGCTCCAGCTCGCCAAGCGTCGGGCGCGGCTCAGCGATGTAGATCAAGCCTGTGATGAACTTCTGCTCGGCTTTGGCTCGCTCGAGCAAGCGAATGGCAGCCTGCTTATCGCGCGGATCGTGCGAGTTGTCGGTCTTCTTCAGCAAAATTTGCGAGCCGTCATGCAGAGTCACAGTGATGGTCTCGCCTTCGGCATAGTCAGGGATGGTGATCTCTTGGCGCTGAATGACCAGGTCGGGCGGAATGTACTCGATCTGCTGCAGCTCAATGTTGTATGCTTTGCCGTAGGCATAGCTCTTGGTAGACTCAGGCGTGTCGTTGAAGGTGACGCACGGGCTGATGATATCGAGCAGCGCCGTGCCTTTGTGCGAGAGCGCGGCTTTGATCAGCTCGCGGCATTGTTTCGGATCGCCGCTGAATGAGCGCGCCACAAACGTGCAATCTGCCACAATCGCCTCAAGGCACAGGTCGATTGGCGGGAAGCGGTTCACGCCGTAATACTTCTGGCGCTGATTCTCATCGGCAGTGGCGCTGAACTGTCCCTTGGTCAGGCCGTATACGCCGTTGTTCTCCACGATGTAGACCATCGGCACGTTGCGGCGCAACAAGTGCTTGAACTGACCGAGTCCGATGCTGCCTGTGTCGCCGTCGCCGCTCACGCCGATGCAGATCAGTTTGTGGTTCGCCAGCGTGGCGCCCGTGGCAACCGACGGCATGCGCCCATGCACCGTGTTGAATGAGTGTGAGAGACCCAAGAAATACGCAGGCGTCTTGCTGGAGCAGCCGATGCCGCTCAGCTTGAAGATATAGCGCTGATCCAAGCCGAGCTCCCAGCAAGCGTCAATGATCTTGGCTGAGATCGAGTCGTGACCGCAGCCATTGCATAGGGTTGACTCCGCGCCTTTGTAAGCGGTCTTCTCCAGACCGAGCGCGTTTGTTTTAGCGGTACGAGCAGTCATAGCTACCTCTGTTCCCTCTCCAAGATCGAATCGGCAATCCAGCGCGCGGTGAGCGGCAAGCCATCGCAATAGCTGACCGAGACGATACGATTGGCGAAGTCAGGATATTCCATCTTGAGCAGCTGCGCCATCTGCCCGATATGATTGTTCTCGACCACGTAAACGCGCTCATACAAGCTGAGAAACTCGCGAGTCGCCTCGCCGAGCGGCAAGGCGCGCACGCGATGGTAGCTGGTGGGCAAGTCGGCGGCTTTCAGCAAGTCGCGCGCTTCGGCGATCGGCGCGTCGGTCGAGCCGTAGGCGATGATTCCGAAGGCCGCGTCCTCTTCGATATCGCTGATCGGCTGCGGCACGAGGCGGCGCGCCGTATTGTGCTTGCGCGCGAGCCGATCGAGGTTCTTCGCCCAATCATCGGGGCGCTCGCTGTAGGTGGCGTACTCCGTGTGACCCGTGCCGCGCGCAAAGTAGGCAGGCCCTTGACCGGGCAGCGAGCGATAGGCGATTCCGTCGCCATCTACGTCCTTGTAGCGCCCCCACGTGCCGAACTTCTCAAGGTCTTCATAAGTGATGACCTTGCCGCGATCCATCGGCTGATCGGGATAGTCAAATGGGTCGGTTATCCACAGGTTCATGCCCAAGTCGAGGTCGCTCAGGACGAAGACCGGCGTCTGGAGACGGTCGGCGAGGTCGTGAGCGCGCCAGCCGAACTCGAAGCATTCCTTCATGTTGGCGGGCAGGAGCACCACATGGCGCGTATCGCCGTGACTCAGGTAGTACACCTTCAGCACATCGCCTTGCGAAGTGCGCGTCGGCAAGCCTGTGCTCGGCCCCACGCGCTGAATATCCCAAATGACGCACGGCACCTCGGCAAAATACGCCAAGCCGCTGAACTCTGCCATGAGCGAGATGCCCGGGCCTGAAGTCGCGGCTAGGGCGCGCGCGCCCATCCAGCCCGCGCCGATCACAATGCCCGCCGCTGCCAGTTCATCTTCCGCCTGCACAACGACGAGCGTCGTCTTGCCGTCAGGCTCAACGCGCAGCTCTTTGGCGTACTCCATCAGCGCGTCAATCATGCTGGTGGAAGGCGTGATCGGATACCAAGCTACCACGCTGACGCCGCCGAAGATCGCGCCCAGCGCCGCTGCCGAGTTGCCCTCGATCAGCACTTTGCCTCGGGTGGCATCCATGCGCTCAACGCGGAAGTTGCGCGGCACATCGGCAAAGCGCTCACGGACGTACGCCGCAGCGCGCTCGACTAAGAAGTAGTTCAGGTCAACGGCTTTCGCCTTGCCTTTCAGGAAGTATGAGAGCGCGCTCTTGATCTCGTGCAGATCAATGCCGAGCAGCTCTGCAATGGCGCCGACGTAGACCATATTGGCGACGTACTCCTTCAGCGTAGGCGCGGCGCCGCTCTCTTTCACCATCTCGCGGACAGGCATCGGAATGTAAACGATATCGCTGCGCGTCGGCTTGAGCTTCCACTCCTCAGGATAGATGCATATGCCGCCGCTCGCCAAGTTCGCGATATCTTCGGCTTGCGTCTTCGGGTTCATGGCAGCTAGCACGTGGTAGTCAGGACGGCGCGCGAGGTAGCCATCTTTGCTCAGGCGAATGGTGTACCACGTCGGCAAGCCGTAGATGTTTGACGGGAACAAATTCTTGCCATTGACGGGAATGCCCATCTTGAAGAGCGCCCGCACGAGCGTGTTGTTGGCGGTCTGGCTGCCCGAGCCGTTGACGGTAGCCGCGACGATAGCGAAGTCGTTGATCAGCACGCCGGTCTCGGCGCGCTTGTCAGTGATCAGTTCAACTGCGCACATGGTGAGCGTGATTCTCCTTAACCTTATCTCATTTCTCAGGCTGAGTTGACGGGCGGAAAAAGGCGTTCGCAGGCGCGTTTGCGCCGTTGCGATGGCGCAGCAGCTGCGTATGCTCAATGAAAGCCTGCAGCGCTGCTTCAGGGTTGTTTTCCAAGATGTGATTCAAGATTTTTTCGTGATAAGTCCATGCCTCCTGCCAGTAGGCTAAGTCTGCATAGGTGTTCAGCTCAACTGCCTCGTAGGCTTCCCAATAGGCTTCCAGCAAGCCTTTGACGAAAGGATTGTCCAGATGGGCGAAGATGCCCATGTGGAACTTGCGATGCTCCTGATGCGGGATTTGGATGAACGGCTGATTGTTCAGCTTTTGCCACGCCTGCCGACACAGCTCGCCGAGCGCCGCTTTATCGGCATCGGTCAGGCGCGCCACTGCCTCGTGCCAGAACGCCACCTCGAGGTGATTGCGCAGCTCAGTGAGGGCGATGAAGTAGGTCTTATCGAGCGCCAGCGCGAAGAGCAAGCTCAGGCGCAGCGCAGGCAGAAAATCGTACTCGCGGAAGCGGATGCCCCTGCGCGGACGCACGTCCACAAAGCCGAGCGCGCGCGCCACCTCCAACTGCTCGCGCAGCTTGGCTACGTTGATATTTAACCGTGCGCTCAGCTCGTTCAGCGACGGCAGCTGCGCGCCGGGCTGGAGATTTTGCTCCACGATGTAGTTCAGCAGCGCTGAGTCAAGCCGATGTGTCATCGCACTGCGCCAATCATCTGATCAATTCGATTAATCAGCATAATCAAATTATACACCTGAGTTCAGAAAAATGGCAAGCGGCAAATTCAAAGCGCGATCAAGCCGAGCCGCGCGGCGCGCACCACAGCCTCGGTGCGACTTTGCGCGCCTAGCTTGCTCATGATGGCGTTCACGTGAAATTTGACGGTATTCTCGCTGATGCCCAGCCGCAGCGCGATGCTTTTGTTGGTCAAGCCTTCGCTGAGCAAGATCAGCACCTCGCGCTCGCGATTGGTCAGCGCTTCTTCGGGCGGACGGAGGCGCTCAGGCAGCAGCGCAGCCACCAAACTGGGCTCGAACACGGTCAAGCGCTGCGCGACGGCGACCAGCGCTGCGGCAATGCGCGACGGCGCTGCATCGCGCGGCAACAAGCCGAGCGCGCCGCTTGCCCAAGCCGCCGAGACAAACGCCGAATCGCTGAGCAATGCCAGAACAGGTGGTATTTCCGCGCTCAGCAGCGCCAATTGCTCAAGATCGGCTTCCCATTCCAAGTCCCAGAGCAGCGCGTGCGGTTGCACAAGCTCAACTTGGCGCGGCAGAGTTGCATCGGGCGCGCTATCGCCAATCGCTACAACGTTCGTCTGGCTTTCGAGCAGCGCCCTGAGCCCAACGCGCGCGAAAGCGTTACGCGCCACGATGAACACGCGGATATCTTCAAGGTCACCAGAAACGCTTGTTACATTTTGCATAACGCGCTATGCTCAGGCATGGGCAATAATCTGAGAGCTTTGAGAGTTGCTGACGCCGCCGCACCGCCAGTGGCAATCGGCATTTCGGGTCAGGCTTGGCGGCAACTGGTCAGCAAGTTCAGGCATCTGTGAGATTTTTTACACACAGGGAGGCCTTTCCAAGTGCGGCAGCACGTTAAAAATACGCTGAAAGCGCTAGGCTTATACGGCCTAGCGCGAAAGATAATGGATATCCACTGGCGAAGGAAGGAGAGGCGCAAGATGTGCACCTTCTATCGCCAGTTCATCAAGCCGAACGACCTCGTCTTCGACGTTGGCGCGAATATTGGCAATTACACTGCTATCTTCTTGGCGCTTGGTGCGCGCGTGCTGGCGATTGAGCCACAAGCGGAGTGCATGGCGCAGCTCAGAGCGCGCTTCGGTAGGCATCCGCGCGCGGCTTACTACCAAGGCGGCGTGGCAGCCCAAGCAGGCGAGCTTGAGCTGCACTTGTGCAACGTGAACAACTCATCTTCTTTCTCGCTTGAATGGATTGAGCGCGTGAAGAATCGTCCTGGCTGGGAAGGGCATCGTTGGTACGCTACGCGGCGCGTGCCCGTCACCACGCTGGACGCGCTGATCGCACAGCACGGCCTGCCTGCGTTCATTAAGATAGATGTGGAAGGCTACGAGCTGCCCGTCTTGCAGGGTCTCTCGCAGCCGGTAGCGGCGCTCTCTTTTGAGTACAGTCCCGAGTTGCTCTCGGCAGCGGCGGCGTGCATGGCGCGCTTGCAGGCGCTGGGCGATTACGAATTCAACGCTGTCTATCGAGAGACGTTCGTCTTCATGCTGCCGAGCTGGA
>JAGHYP010000041.1 GCA_017743585.1 Chloroflexota bacterium | reverse complement strand
GATACGCCATCGGCGCGGCTGGTCTGTGGCGCGCAACACCGCCACAGGCAAAGTGTACTTGAGCTGAGCCAAGCGATCATTCAATTCAAGCGATCATTGCCCTGCGCCAGATGGAACGTTACAATCAGCCGTGCCTACAAATGTAAAGCATTCATCCAGCTTTTTCTGACAAACGCTGCGCTCAGAGCGGCGCTATGATCGAAGGCAGCTGGACTTTTCAGGAGTGCGGGTACGAATGAGTGAGCAACCTGTCGTATCGAGCGCGCCTGCCGCGCCGAAGCGACGCTTGTCGCTGCCTTTGAAAGCGCTGCTCGTCTCATTAGGCGCTGTGATCGCCACTATCGTGATCGTCGTCATTGTCTTCAATGCGCAGCGTGCAGCGCGCAGCGCGCCGATTGAGATCGAGATGTTCCCAAACTTGACGCTCATCAGCGCGACCGAGTACGAGAGCAGCGACGTGCGCTACTTCGTGACCGATGCGCCTATTGATCAGGTCTACAATTTCTATGCAGCGCGGCTAGGCGCCCTAGCGTTCCGCTCAAGCGGCGAGCTGGGCGAGGACGTCTCTCGCGGCTGCCGCAAAATCTATCAGGATGAGCCGCCGCGCGAAGTGCTCGGTCGCTACTTTGCGCGCTGCTTTGTGGATAACTCGCAGAGCGATCTGACGCATCGCCTGCTCTTGACGATTGTCTACGACCTCGACGCACGCCAGACGCGCCTTGAGATGCGCCGCGATTGGAGTCGCTGAGCATGGATACTTCAGCAGCGCCCGCTGATGAGCAAGAAAAAGGCCTGCCGCTTTGGATGCCGTTGCTCGGTTTGTCGGTAGCGCTATGTTTCACGCTCTTCGTTGGCGTGCGCGTCTTTCCCACGCTCGGCGCGCTGCTCTTTCCGCCGCAGCCGCCGCTGCCGACGAGCGGCGAGGTGCGCCTGCTGCTGACCGAATCGAAAGGGCTGGGCAAGGATGAGTGGCTCTACGGGACAGACCTGAACGCCTGCGAAGTCATGCGCTATTACGCTGACGTGCTCGGCGACTGTAGGTACGATCCTAGCGTGAACTGCAACGTCGGCACAGGCATCGGATTGAGCGTATCGCGCGGCGTGCCGATCCCTGTCGGCTTGTGCATCGGCAAGCAGGTCATCGGCGCGTATAGCGTGACATGGGCTGTGCAGGTTGCCACCAATTACGTCAAAGATGGGCAGACACATTTCCGCATCACGCGAGAAGTGAGCAACTGAAAGAAATTTCACGGGGTGAGGATTTCTCGCTATGAAGTTCAAGCCGGTTTCGCCGCGTGTGGATATCCAAGCGCTGGAGCGCGAGCAGCTGGAATTCTGGCGCAGGGCGCAAGTCTTCAAGCGCACGCTGGAGGGTCGTGAAGGCGCGCCGCGCTACGTGTTCTACGAAGGGCCGCCCACAGCTAACGGCAAGCCGGGCATTCATCACGTCATGGCGCGCGCCTTCAAGGATCTCTTTCCGCGCTATCACGTTATGCAAGGCAAGTACGTGCTGCGCAAAGGCGGTTGGGATACGCACGGCTTGCCTGTCGAGATCGAGGTGGAGAAAGAACTCGGCATTCAGCATAAGCATCAGATCGAGGAGTATGGCATCGCCGAGTTCAACAAACGCTGCCGCGAGTCGGTCTTGCGCTACCTTGAGGATTGGGAAGCGCTCACTGAGCGCATGGGCTTCTGGGTGAGCCTTGACGACGCTTACATCACCTTCACGAACGAATACATCGAATCCGTTTGGTGGATTCTCAAGCAGTTCTGGGAGAAGGGCTTGCTCTATCAGGATTACAAAGTTGTGCCGTATTGCGCGCGCTGCGGCACGCCTCTGAGCAGCCACGAGGTCTCAGATGCTTATGAAGAGGTGGACGATCCGAGCATCTACGTGCGCTTCGCCTTGCGCGATGAGCCTGACACGGCGTTTTTGGTCTGGACAACCACGCCATGGACGCTGCCGGGCAACGTCGCGCTCGCCGTCGGGCGCGACGTGGACTACGCGCTGATCGAGACAGAGGCGCAATACGCCAAGGGTCAGACCGAGCGCTTGATCCTCGCTACGGCGCTTTTGCCGCAAGTCATGCGCAATCAAGCCTACACCGTGCTGCGCGAGATGAAAGGCGCTGAGCTGCTCGGCAAGCATTACGTGCCGCTTTTCAATTACCTGCCAGTGACGCAAGACTACGCTTACGTGGTGGACGGCTCGCAATTCGTCAGCACGGAAGAGGGCACGGGCATCGTCCACTTGGCCCCCGCCTTCGGCGCCGATGACATGGAAGCCGCTAAAGCGAACAACTTGCCGACCTTGATGACGGTCAACCCAGAAGGCAAGTTCGTCGAGGCGGTCACTGATTGGGCAGGCATGTGGGTGAAGGATGCCGATCCGCACATCACGCGCCACCTGAAAGAGCGCCGCATCTTGTTCCGCAGCGAGCGCTACCGTCACGCCTATCCGTTTTGCTGGCGCTGCAAGACGCCGCTGCTCTACTACGCGCGCGAGACGTGGTACATCCGCACCACGGCGTTTCGCGATCGAATGGTCGCCCTGAACAAGACCATCAACTGGGTGCCAGAACACATCAGAGATGGTCGTTTTGGCATGTGGCTTGCCAACAACCGCGACTGGGCGCTCGGGCGCAACCGCTACTGGGGGACGCCGCTGCCCATCTGGAAGTGCGATCATCCTGAGAGCAAAGAGATCGTGTGCGTCGGCAGCCTTGAGGAACTCAGCCGCTACGCAGGGCGCGACCTGAGCGGACTCGATCTACATCGTCCGTACGTGGACGAGATCACGTGGCCCTCCAAAGACGGACTCGGCACAATGCGCCGCGTCCCGGAGCTGATCGACGTCTGGTTTGATAGCGGCGCAATGCCCTACGCGCAGTGGGGCTACCCGCACCGCAATCAGAAGCTGTTCGAAGAGCAATTCCCCGCTGATTACATCTGTGAGGCGGTCGATCAGACGCGCGGTTGGTTCTACTCGCTGCACGCCATCTCCACGCTGCTGATGGACAGCGTCAGCTACAAGAACGTGATCTGCCTCGGTCACATCTTGGATGGCGAAGGCAAGAAGATGTCCAAGAGTCGCGGCAATGTGGTCGATCCGTGGACGATCATGAACAAAGAAGGCGCGGATGCGGCGCGCTGGTATATGTACACCTCGGCGCCGCCTGGCGATAGCCGTCGCTTCTCCCCCAAGTTGGTGCAAGAAGTCATCAGCGGCTTCTACCTGACGCTTTGGAACACCTACAGCTTCTTCGTGACCTACGCCAACATTGATGGCTTCGAGCCGACGGCAGCGCGTTTGCCCGTCTCCGAGCGCGAGGAGCTGGATCGCTGGATCATCGCCGAGCTGAACGCGCTGATCAAGCGCGTGACGCTCGCCTATGAGACATACGATGTGACAGGCTGCACGCGCCCAATCGCCGACTTTGTGGACGACCTGAGCAATTGGTATCTGCGTCGCTCGAGACGCCGCTTCTGGCAGAGCGCGTGGGATCGCAGCAAGCGCGCTGCTTATGAGACGCTCTACGAGTGCCTTGTGAACGTCGCCAAGTTATTAGCGCCCGCCATGCCGTTCCTGAGCGAGGCGATGTACCGCAACTTGGTCGTGCCATTCGATGCAACCGCGCCCGATAGCGTGCATCTGACGCGCTGGCCGAGCGCTGACGAGACCTTGATCGATCAGAAGCTGCTTGCAGAGATGCAGCTTATCAAGCGGTTAGTCCGTTTGGGTCACGCAGCGCGCAACAGCGCTGAATTGCGCGTGCGCCAGCCGCTGGCAGAAGCGGCATTCGCAGTGCGCAATGCCGAAGAGGCAGCCGCTCTGCGCAAATTCGAGGCAATCGTCGCTGAAGAACTGAACGTAAAGGCGGTTCGGCTGCTGGATGAGCAAAGCGCGAGCGGCATGATCCGCTACAAGCTGAACCCATTGCCGCACAAGCTCGGCAAGCGGCTGGGCAAGCAATTTCCGGCCGTGCAGAAGCTGCTCCGCGAGAGCGACGACGCGCAAGTGACAGCTTGGGCAAGGCAATTGTTGGCGGGCGAGCCGCTCTTGGTCAGCGTGAACGGCGACCAGATCGCGCTGAGCGCTGACGAAGTTGAAGTGCTGCGCACTGCCGCCGAAGGTTTCACAGTGGCTGAAGACGACGGCTACGTCGCCGCGCTGCAGACGACGTTAACAGAGCCGCTGATCATGGAAGGCCTGGCGCGCGAAGTGGTGCGTCGCGTCAACCTGATGCGCCGCGACGCGGATTACGCGCTCAGCGATACGATCCAAGTCACATACGCCGCCACGCCGCGCCTAGCGCAAGCGCTCAAGACGCACAGCGCCTATGTGTGCGATGAAACGCTTGCCGTGCGCCTTGAGGCTGTCTCACAACCCGAAGGCGATAAGGTCGAGCAGTTCACCTTTGACAACGAGACAATCACGCTCGGCATCAAGCGCCTCTCGACGAATTGAGCTGGACAAATTGAGCTGGCAGCAGACGGCACAAGTCTGCTGCCATTGACCTTGAAATATGGCTATTCCGTTTGCACAGCGAGCATCCGACTTACAAGCTGAAATTCGCGTCGCCATCGCTACGAACGACCTAGAGCGTGCGCGAGAGCTGCTGTGCCAAGCGCTGCGCGAGTCGCCCGATGCTGATGCATGTGTCTCACTAATAAAAAAGTAGCCGTAAGCCAATGCGCGCCTTGCCGCGTTTTGCCGTCTTAGACGCCTTGCCTGAAGGCTATCAACGCATACAGCGCATCACGCTCGAGTCACAGCGCCTGCTGATCGCGCTGAACGCAGCGGGGCTGGCGCTGCTGATCGGCGCTGTGATCGGCTATCAGCTGTTCCATGACTTCCTGCAGCAGCGCGGCTTGGCGCAAGGCGTCAATCCTTTGGCAGGCGCTGACTCATTGCCCTTCGCCGCGCTGACCTTGCTTGCAATCTTCCTGATGCTCAGCTTGCACGAGCTGATTCATGGCGTCGCGTTTCAGCTCTTCGGCGCCAAGCCGCGCTATGGCTTCAGCCTGCAGAAGGGCGTCGCCTTCGCAGCCGCTAATCGGCATTACTTAACGCGAGACGCTTATCTGATTGTCGGCTTGGCGCCATTGATTGTGATCACGCTGCTCACAGCGGCGCTGATGACGGTCACGAGCGGCGAGACCAACACGCTGATCGCCCTGATCGGCGCGGCGAATGTCGGCGGCAGCGTCGGCGACCTATGGTTCGTCGCGATCTGCTGCCGCTATCCGCGCGATTTGCTGGTGCGCGACTTCGGCGAGGGCGCTGAGCTTCACCTGCGCAGTCATTCGACGTTATAAGTGATGGTGAAGATATTGTTCGCTTCGCCGATGGCGCCCTCTGCCACTTCGTTCTTGATGTCGAGCGTGAGCGTGCCGATCAGATTTGCGCCGCTCGTGCGCAAGGTGACGGGCATCGGCGGCAAAGTGACCGAGGTGCCAGCAGGGATCGGCGGCACTGCCAGCTGGCTGCGCTCTCCATCAGGCTGAAAGATGCCTTCCATCAAGGAAGAGCCGGCATCCACTGTGCCTTGATTGCGGACTGTGATCAAGACATTGAAAGTTTGGTTGACCTTCGGGGTGCCGCCGACGATGGTCGCCGAGAGGATGATCAGGTCAGCTGTGCCTGCTACTGTGCTGGTCGGCGCGACGCCGCCCGGCGGCAAGGGCGACGGCGTGGCAGTTGGCAAGTCGTCGGTTGTAGTGGCGAGCGGCACGTCAGCGGTCTCGCCGCTGATCTGAATCCACTCAGGATTGTTGATCACCCAGCCGCGCAATGCGCCGCGCTCAATCGCCCACCACGTGCGCTGCGCGTTACGTCCGATGATGAGCGCTTCATCGCCGCGCACCAACCTGCCGATCTGCGTAGAGCTGGCATCGGGGCGCGCGCGCACGTTCAAAAAGTCGAAGGTGACGCGCAGGCGCGGCGCGTCTCGTGCGCTGGTCGGCTCTGCCGCAGTGGGCGAGGGCGTTGGTGTGTTGAGCGCGATCGGCGTGCCGACTATCTCGAAGGTTGGCAGCGCGGTCGGCGTGAGCGTGCGCGGCGTTTGAGTCGGCGCAATGGTGTTGCGCAGCGCAGCTTGCGCTGTTGACGCGGCGACCGCTTGCACAGCGATGCCCACTTCGCCAATGCTGCTGCCATCGGCGCGGAACGCCTCAGCCGTGATCAGATAGCCGCGCGGCTCGCTCGGCCGCCAGGGCTGCTGCGCGCTGAAGCGCGCCTGCCCGCCGGGCATCGGCGCGACCTGACTGCCGATCAGGACGCCGTCCACCCTGAAATCAATCCGCGCCACGCCGCCATTGCTCTCAGAGGCGACCGCTGCTAGCGTGATGGTCGTGCCGACCATGATCAGGCTGTTGTTCTCAGGCGCAATGAAATCAAGCGACCAAGTTGGCGTGCCAACTGGCGTCGAGACCGTGCCGCCGAATTGGAAAGTGCAAGCCAGCGCAGCGCTGAGCGATGCGAAAAGCGCCAAAAGCGCGCCGAGCAGCGCACGAATCTGCTTTTGGGATGTCTTCGCCTTGTCCATTGCGCAATCGTTTCAAACTGTGCATGCAGGTTGCCGCCCCGACTCTAGCAGATTCGAGGTTAGGGCGCTAGGCTGCCGCGCGCTGCGTGCGCGGAGCGCCTAGTTTGTGCGCTTTGTGCTACACTTGCTGCAGCCATGCCTTTCAATCCCGTGCGGAGAGGTATCTTTATGTCGGACGTGTGGCAAATTCCGTTGGATGATGAACGCCACCCCATACACACTTTGCGCAAGGAGCTGAACGAGCAACGCGCGCAGCGCGAGCGGATCGAGCGCCTGCTCCAAGAGTTCACGGAGAAGCTCTTCGCAGGCTTTGAGCGCGCCGTTGAGGTGGCGCTCGCCTCAGGCGTGAAAGGCTTGCATAAGCCGCGTCGGCTGCCACATCCCGCAGGCGGCTGGCGGCAGGTGCTTCAGTTGCCGATTGAAGATTGGTTCGTGATCATCGTGCCGCTGGTCGGCGCGGCGCGCCCGAATGTGCGCGATGAGGCGCGGCTGCCCGATGTGCGCTTCAGGGAGCTGAGCGGGCGCCTTGCATTCTTCATCGGCGACGAGCCAACGGGCGAGGCGTTCTATGATTTCCTCATCTTTTCAGACGCCTCGTGGTTTGCGTGGGGCTACGGCTGGCCTCGCATGGCAGACGCCATTGCCACAACAGATTTCGACTATCTGGCGTTTGAACTGCTGGCGAGCTTCGCCAAGGATATTCATGCCACGTGGCGCGTGCGGCGCTCAAAAAATCCTGCCGAAGGCGCGACGCAACTTCAGTTGGCCTTGGACCCCAAAAAGCGCGCCTACACTTTTGGCTTGCTCGGCGAGGAATAGCGCGGCAAGCTCTGCTCAGGTGCGCTTTGTGTACACTCCATCGCGCCAGTTGCGGCGTATCGCAAGAATTTCGCGAAGGATGCCGAGCGAATCCTTGACCAAGCGCATGCGGCTATCGGGATCGAAATACCAGTTGATCGGCACTTCGGCGATGCGATAGCCGCGCTGCTTGGCGAGGAACAAGATTTCAACATCGAAGCCGATGCCATTGATCACGCTCACCCCGAATAAATCCTCAGCGGCGCGCGCCGTGAACGCCTTGAAGCCGCATTGCGTATCCTCGAAGCCGCGCACGGCGAGCAGCTTGATGATCCAATTGTTAATGCGCCCCATCACATGCCGATGCCACGGCTCGTTGTAGCGCCGCGCGCCTTTCGCCTCGCGCGATCCGATGATCACATCGTAGCCCTCCAGCGCAGGCGGCAAAAACTTGTTGACTTCTTCAATCGGCATGGAGAGATCGGCATCGCACAAAAAACGATACGCGCCGCGCGCCGCCAACATGCCGCGTCGCACAGCACGCCCCTTGCCGCGCGGCTCGCCTTCGAATAGGCGCACGTACGGATGAGTCTGCATGAAAGCGCGCACCACGCCGGCTGTATCGTCCGTGCTGCCGTTCTCTACCACGATCACTTCAGCGCTGTACGGTTGTTGCTTTAGGAAAGCATCTATCTTGCGCAGACTCTCGGGCAGGCGCAGCGCTTCGTTGAGCGCGGGAATGACGATTGAGAGAAACGGCCGATCGGCCGTTTCAGGCAGCTCCGAGACCTGATCCGACACAGAAGGCATCCTACTTCCATGCGGCGAAAGTCGTGGCACGCCAGCGCGCATCTTTCACGGGTGAAAGCAGGCGCGGCGTCCGAAAGACATACCGCGCCTTGCGGTCAATTCACGGGCAAGAGCGGGATGATCTCGTCGGATGGCGGTAACGGCGCGGGCAACGGCACGCCGCGCGCTGCCTTCGGCTTCACAGGCGGGCATTCCCACGCCTCAGCAGGTGTCTGACTGCGCATCTCGGCGAACTCGGGCAGGATTCCGCAAGCAAAGCATCTATTGCGGCAATCCACGCGCGTCTCGCCGCGCTGAGACATCAGGTAATCCTCGATCAGGAACTTCTTCTTGACTGCCACGTCAATGTGATCCCATGGGAAGACTTCATCGAGCGGACGCGGGCGATGCGTATAGAAATCAATGGACAAGCCTTCAGCGGCGAAGGCTTCACGCCAGATTTCGGGCTTGTGCTCATCTTGCCACGCGTCGAATTTTGCGCCGTTGCGCCAAGCGCGCAGGATCACCGCGCCTAAGCGCCGATCGCCGCGCGAGAGAAAGCCTTCAAAGAGCGTCTCTTGCGGGTTATTCCAGCGCAGGCGCAAGCCATTGCCGCGCAGCTCGCGCTTGAGCAGCTCTTGCTTGGCGTATATCTGCTCAAGGCTATCCAACGGCGACCACTGGAACGGCGTGTGCGGCTTGGGGATGAAGGTGCTGACGCCGACGTTGACGCTCGCCTTGTTGCCATGAAACTTGCGTCCCTGCGCCAGAACCGCCTTTGAGAGATCGGCGATTGCCCGCACGTCTTCGAGCGTCTCGCTCGGATGGCCGATCATGAAATACAGCTTGATCGTGCGCCAGCCGCGCCTGTAAATCTCGTGCGCTGTCTCCAGCACTTGCGCGTCAGGCACGTATTTGTTGATGATATCGCGCATTCTCTCAGTGGCAGCCTCAGGCGCCAGCGTGAAGCCGCTGCGCCGTGTATCGCGCAGCGCGTCCATCAGATCGGCGCTCATGGTCTCGATGCGCAGGCTAGGCAATCCGATGCTCAGGCCTTGCGCGCCCCAGCGATCGCCGATCTCGCGCACCAAGCGCTTGATGTGTGTGTAATCCGACGAGGAGAGCGAGAGCAGGCCGATCTCTTCGAAGCCTGTGTTGCGCACGATCTGCTCGACCGCCGCCACCACTTCTTCAACGCTGCGCTCGCGCACAGGGCGCGTGACCATGCCGGCATGGCAAAACCGGCAGCCGCGCGTGCAGCCGCGCATGATCTCAATCGGCGCGCGGTTGTGGACAGTATCCACGTTCGGCACGATGAAGCGCGTGAACGGCTCAGGCAAGATTGGCACAATGCGCTTCAAGACTTTCGGCGGCGCTTCGGGCACATTTGGCGTCACTGAGGCGATTGTGCCATCGGCGTGATAGCGCACGTCGTAAAAGCGCGGCACGTAAATGCCCTGCACCTTCGCCAGCGCGCGCAACTGCTCATGGCGCGACTTGCCGCGCGTCGCCATCAGCGTCCGCGCGATATCGAGGATGATCTCCTCGCCTTCGCCGATCACGAACGCATCAATGAAATCAGCCATCGGCTCGGGGTTGTAGCAGGCGTGCCCGCCGGCGATGACGAGCGGATAGCGCTCATCGCGCTCAGCGGCAAGCACAGGCATCCCCGCTAGGTCGATCAGGTTCAGCGCGTTCGTGTAGAGCTGCTCGTAGGGCAAGCTGATGCCAAGCAGGTCGAAGTCGCGGATCGGACGCTTGCTCTCAAGGCTGTAGAGCGGAATGCCGTGCTGCCGCATCAGCGCTTCCATATCCAGCCATGGACTGTACGTGCGCTCTGCCAGCATGTCAGGCTGCTTGTTGAGGATATCGTACAGGATCATCAGTCCAAGGTTGGACATGCCTATGTCGTAGATATCAGGGAAAGCGAGCACTGCTCGGAAAGAGACCGCTTCCCAATCCTTCCGAACGCTGTTATACTCGCCGCCGACGTAGCGCCCCGGCTTGGTGACCGAGAGCAGCAGACGGTCTAAATGGCGCTCGATCTGCTCAGGTGTCATCCGACGCTCCACTCCACATGCTAAAATACAGCATCCCTAGCGTGTATCGCCTGCCTGAATAAGGCACAACTGAGCCATGAGTCAATTTTATCGCGATCAGCCGCCTGAACAACTGCCGCGCGAGCCCGAGCTGCGCGCATACAGACCTGAGGACTATCCCGGCGCGCCCAGAGCCGAGCACGCGCCACGCCGCCTGCTCGATGATATCATGGCGCCGTTGCCGCTTTGGCTGCCGCGCGATCCGCTCGTATTAGGCGCGCTACTGGCCATCGGCATGATCAGCGGCTTTTGCCTGCTCAGCTTATGCTTGCTGATCGTGCTTTCGGAGAGCGCCATTCCGCGCCCAAGCACGCCGACGCTCAGCGTCGCCGCGACCGTCACGCCGATCATCGTGACTGCCACGCCCGAGATCACCCCCTTGCCGCCTAACGACCCGTCTAAGATTGGCAGCTTCCTCAACCCGTACGTTGACGCCAGATTGGAAGGCATGCGAGCGCTCGTGCTGGAGGTGCTGGATCCGATCACGGGCAGCTACGTGCGCAGCGCGCCGGTAAACGCCGGTACACCAGAGATGCAGCGATTCATCACTGCCTTCAACATCGCACAGGCGATCATAGCGCCCGATTTCGATTGTCCTGACCATGTGCGCTTTTTGGTGGCACGCGCCGATGGCTCGTCCATCTCGATTGGCGCGTGCTTGAAAGGCGTGGTGATCCTGCGCGGCGCGGCGATTCCGAATCTAGGCGGCAATGACCTGCCGATGGGCCCTTACTTCACGGACATTCTCACGCCGTACCTGCCGCAGGCCTATCAGCGGCTCCTGCGCCGCTGATCAGCGCTATTTCCTGAAAAGCGGCATCGAGAGCGACTGCAGAAGCGAGATATCGGCGCCGCAGCAGCACTCGCGCAGCTTCAGCGGCGCCGGCTCGCGTTGCATGCCACCTAATGGCGGGCGCGTTTCACAGCAGCCCTTGCAGACGGCTGGCGCGCCCCAGACGGATGAGCGCCACTGCCAAAAGCGCCTTGCCGAAATCAGCTAGGATGAACGGCGCCACGCCCAGCGCGATAGCACGTTCCCAGCTGCCCACAAAGCCGCGCATGACCAGCACGCCGCCTGCGTAAATGACCATCACGGCAAGGCAGGAGATGGCAAACGCCTGCCACGTGCCGCGTCCGCGACCAAGCCCTGCTAGCATCGCGGCAGGCAAGAAGGCGATCAGGTAGCCCGCCGTCGGCCCTGCAAACGCTGCTGCGCCTAATCCGCGCGCGTCGAGCGGCAAACCTGAGGCAATTGCGGCGAGGTAGGCGAACACACTGGCTGCTGCCTCGCGGCTGCCCAGCGTCAAGCCGATCAGTAGGATCGCCAAGACCTGGAAAGTGATCGGCACGGGCGTGAACGGTAGCGTGATCGTGATTTTGGCAGAGAGAGCGAGCAGAATAACTGCGCTGCTGAGCCGTAGCGCAAGCGGCAGGACTCTGAGCAGCTGCGCTTGAGCAAAAGTCTGCATAGCCTGTGCCTCTCCTATCGTTCGAGAGACCTTGACAAGCTGGGAGTATAGCGCAGACATGCGCACAGATCGAATCAGCGCAAATCAGTGCAACGTCAGACGTTGGCGAGGTGCGCTTCAACCGTGCAGGGCAGGTTTTGCGGAGAACAAACAGGCGCATGCGGCACTGCGATGCCTTTGGCGCGCAACATAGCGCTCACAACGCACAGCGGCAGGCCGATCACGTTAGTCAGGCAACCTTCAAGGCGCTGCACGGGCCTGAAGCGCGTATCTTGCACGCCATAGCCGCCTGCTTTATCGAATGGCTCGCCGCGCGCGATGTATGCCTCGATTTCCTCGTCAGTGTAGTCGCGCATGTGGACGGCGCTGACGACCAGCGCGGTCTGCACTTCGCCTGTGGCAAAGTCGCGCAGGGCGACGCCTGTGTACACATGATGCGACCTGCCGCGCAGAGCATGCAACATTGCGCGCGCTTCATCGGGCGTCTCGGGCTTGCCGAGGATCGCGCCGTCCAGCACAACGCTTGTATCGGCGGTCAAGGCGTAGGTCTCAGGCCTCAGATGCTCAGGCGGCAGCGCCATCGCCTTGGCGCGACACAAACGTAGCACATAGGCATCAGGCGGCTCGGCAGGCAATGGACTCTCGTCTACATCAGGTCGGATTACCTCATAGGATAGCCCAACTGCGGCAAGCAAGGCGCGCCGTCGGGCTGAGCTAGAGCCTAAGAGCAACAGCGGCATGGTTCAGCATGGTCAGTTCTTGCGCAGCTTGCCGGAGTTTTCTCTGTTCCCAAGTCGGCTGTGTGCGGCATTTGCCCACAAGGCATCACAGCGGCGTGAGATGTGCCTGCGCCCATTCCTCATACGCCTCGCGCAGCCGCATGGTCTGAGCGCCCGGCCTGCCATCTGCGATGACCTGCCCATCTATCGCGACGATCGGCACCACGCCGCGCGACGCGCTGGTCAAAAATGCCTCTTCCACTGCTCCCAGCTCAGCCTTGTGAATTGGCTCGAGGCGCACAGGCAGGTAGTTCGGCGCGAGTGCCAGCAAAGCGCGCCGCGCAATCCCGCTCAGCACGCCTTCGCCTGCCGTGCGCAGGACGCCGCCCATCACGGCGTAGAAATTGCTGCTCAACCCTTCCAACAGCAATCCGTCAGGCGAGACCAGCACGCCTTCATAGACGCCTTCGGGCAGGGCAGCCGCTTTGCGCTGGCTCATCCAATCGGTCGTCTTGGCGGCAGGATTGCGCCGCGCTAACGGCACAGTCGCCACGCGCACGCCTTGCTGGATCAGCTCCGCTGGCAGCGGCGTGAACGGCTCAACGCTCAGATACAGGTGATCAGGTCGCGCGCGCGGCACTGTGATCCGAAAACGCGACTCAGGATAGCCGCCGCGCTCGATCAACGTCCGCAAGGCGGCGCGCAACGCAGCGCGATCCAAGCGCAGCGGGATGTTCTCCAAGCGCGCTGATTCTTCCAGACGATCCAAATGCTCATCTAGCATCAAGACGTGATCGCGATTGAAGGTGCGCGTGATCGTGTACACGCCTTCAGGCTCAAATGGCACTGCGGCTGCTAGCGAATCGGCGCTATACGGCGCTTCCTGCAAGCCATCAGGCGTCAAAATGCCGATCGGAATGCCCATCAGCGCACCACGCTAACGCGCATAGAGCGCAATCACTACAGGCACAGCCTTTAGGCTAGGCACGAACTGATTCGGCCCGCCTGTGGCGATGTACAAGCCAGTGGAGGCGCCGCCATCTAGGTTCAGCGCGAAATCGATGTTCAGGTTGCTGTTGCCGAGCCAATTCGCCAGCTCGCCGAGCGTGACACCTGCGTAAACCGTCACGATGAACAGGATGCGCCCTAGCTTATCCTGCGCAATTGCAGTGCGCGCAGCGCGCGCTTGCGCCACGTCAGGATTGATCGGCGCCACATAGCCGTGAGACATCAACATCGGGAAGGCTTGCACAACCTGCTGAAATTGTTCGCCCTGACGGAGCGGCTCAAGCCACAGCGAGCGCACGCGCGGCACACCATCTTTCACCTGAAAGACGCCTGCATCGTTGCGCGGGATGACCTGCCCGAAGAAGCTGCCATCTGCCACCACCAAGCCGAGCGGACGATTGTTGGCATCGAAGTAACTGGCGTTCACAATGGCGAGCGCGTTCGGCAGCAACTGCTGCCACTGCTGAATCGTCAGCGCCTGACCGGGCAGATGATGCACGCGCAACGTTGAGAAGCGCGGATCGATGCGCACCACAACCACACCGACGCTGGCGCCCTGAGAGTTCCTGAAGGTGAAGGTGCGCCAAGCGGCGCCGGGAAATTCAGGGCGGATCGGATTCCAGTTCGGCTCCAGCACGCTGCCGAGCGCCGGCGTGGCAAATGGATTCAGGGGCTGCGTGGGGAAGGCAGGCGGCACAGTCGCGACGCCGGGAAAGGTCGGCGGCGGCGAGCTTGCCGTCGGGAAGACCACGATAGGCGTGCCGCCAAGTCCGATGCCGTTCTGACAAGCGACCAGGCTGATCAGCAGCGTGCAGATGAAAAGCGAGCGCTTCAGCGTGGTCATTGCCTCAGTTGCTATCTTGGCGTTGTTGGCGGCGTTTTTCCGCCAAGCGCGCTGCCAGAGCG
>JAGHYP010000040.1 GCA_017743585.1 Chloroflexota bacterium | reverse complement strand
TGAAACCATCGAAGCCGCCTTCGTTCAGCCAACCTTCCAGAATGGCGAGCTGCTGTTCAGCCGTGCCTTCCGTCGGCGTGCTGCCGATCACCACATCCAGACCGAGATCGGCGGCGGCTTTCTCGTAGCCTTTGATCATCGTCAGGAAGAACTCGTTATCGAGATTCTTGGTCAGCGCGCCGATGCGCAGCTTGCGCAGCTTCGGCTCGCCAAGCCGACTGCCGGCTGTGTCCACGTTCTCTTTAGTGATCAGCTTGACGGGCGACTCGATGAACGGCGCAACCGGGCGACCTTGCAGCACCTTGAGCATGGCTTCAACGGCTAGGATCGCCATCTCATCGGGGTATTGCGCGACCGTGCCTGCCAAGCGCCCCGCTTTCACAGCCTCCAGCGCCTCCGGAATCGCGTCCACGCTCAGCACAATCACCTTGCCGCTCAACCCCGCCGCCTCAACCGCCTCTATCGCGCCTAGCCCCATGCCGTCATTCGCCGCGAAGATCGCCTTCACATTCGGATTGCCCTGCAGCATGTTGCTCGCCACTTCAAAGGCACGAGCGCGATCCCAGTTGGCGGGCTGGCTGGCGACCACTTTGTAGCCTGCTTCAGTGACCGTCTTGGTGAAGCCTGTGACGCGGTCGATGCTGGAGGTGGTGCCTGGCGCGCCTTCGATCACTGCCACTTCAGCGCCGCGTTCGACGTTGGCGATCACGTAGCGCGCTGCTTCCTGCCCTGCGCGCACGTTGTTTGAGGCGATCTGGGTAGCGAGTTTGATCCCTTGCTGAGCGTCAGGTGGGATTAGCTCGTCGATGTTGATGAGGGGGATGCCCATCTGGGTGGCGCGTTCGAGGGCGGCGTTCAAGCTGGTGGCGCGGAACGGAGTCACGATGAAACCATCGAAGCCGCCTTCGTTCAGCCAACCTTCCAGAATGGCGAGCTGCTGCTCAGCTGTGCCTTCCGTCGGCGTGCTGCCGACCACGATATCAATGCCCAGCCGCGCCGCGGCGAACTCATAGCCTTTTTGCATCGTTAGGAAGAACTCGTTGTCTAAGTTCTTGATCAGCGCTCCGAGACGGATGCGCTTCTCTTGCGCGAAGGTCGGCTGAGCGATGACTGCCGCGCTCAAGACGAGTATCAAAAGCAGCGTTAGAACTTTCCTCATGGCTCACTCCTTGTGTTGCGAATTTAAACGTCGCTAGGTTTCAAGTAAGACATTTTCGAAAGCTTGTTTCTCGCCGAATTTGCCCGCGCATCACCTCCTTTAGACTAGCGGCTCTGTCGGCGGCGCCATTGATCGAGGACGACGGCGAAGAGAATGACCGCGCCGACGATCAACTGCTGCCAATAGCTCTGCACGTTGAAGAGATTCATCGCGTTCTGCACCACGCTGATGATCAGCGAGCCGACGAGCGTGCCGAGAATCGTGCCGCTGCCGCCAGAGAGGCTCGTGCCGCCCATGACGGTCGCCGCGATGGCGTTCAGCTCAAAGCCCGCTCCAAAGGTCGGATCGCCGCTGCGCAGGCGCGCCAAGAGCAACGCGCCCGCCACGCCCGCCAGCAAGCCGCACAGCGTGTAGATGCCCAGCTTATAGCGCTGCACAGGCACGCCTGCCAGTCGCGCAGTCTCCTCGCTGCCGCCAATGGCAATGGTATACTTGCCAAAGCGCGTCTGCGTCAGGATCAGCCAAGCCAAAATGCCGATCACGACGGCGATCAAGACTGCCACAGGCAACTCTAGGTCGCCGCCGAGCGGCAAGCGCGCTGAGAATATCTCCTGAAATCTGCGGTCGAAGCCGTACACTGAGCGACCGTCGCTGACGATCAGCGCTGCGCCGCGAAAGATGCCCAACGTGCCAAGCGTCACGATGAACGGCGGCAGGCGCAGCTGCGTGATGAGCAATCCGTTGATGAAGCCGCACAGCGCTCCAATGACCAGCGCAAGCGCGAAGCCGCCCCAGGCGCCAATCGCGAGATCGCGCATCGCCATAGCCGATAGCACGCCGCACAGCGCTACAATCGAGCCGACTGAGAGATCGATGCCGCCGCTGGTGATGACAAACGTCATGCCGACTGCGAGGATCATGTTGATCGAGGCTTGGAGCGCGACTTGGATCAGGTTGCGCGGCGTCAGGAACAGCTGCTGACCATCGCGCACGAGCGGCGAGAGCAGCGATACCGCCAACACCAGCACGATCAGCACAATCACAATGCCATAGCGCACCAGCAGCTGGCTGATCGCCTGACGTAGCGTGCTTTGGTCGAGCTGATCGAGCTGGGCGCGCGCTATCTCTGCCATAGAACGCTCACCTCGCTCCGCGCCATGCGCCCGTGCTAGCGCGCTGCGTCAGCTGAGTCGGCAGCACCACCAGCTCGTATTCCGTCTGCGCACGGCTGATGGATTTCAACAGCAGCTCTGCGGCGACGTTGCCCAGCTGCTCAATAGGCTGCGCGACAGTCGTGAGCGCAGGGATGAGATACGCGCCCAGCTCAATGCCGTCGAAGCCCATGACGCTCAGCTGGTCAGGGATAGATAAACCTTCGCGCACGGCTGCGTGCATCGCGCCAATGGCAGCCACGTCGGTCAAGGCGAAGATGGCGCTCGGCGCTGGCTGCTGCTTGAGCAGATGTAGCGCCGCATGGAAGCCGAGATCGTACTGCTGCAGCGTCTCGACATCGGGCTCGTAGACCTGATGGACGACATTGTGATCGCGCAACGCCTGCAGAGCGCCCTGCAAGCGATCTTGCATCGCTTGACTGTGACGCGACGCGCTGATCACGCCGATGTGCCGATGCCCGAGCGCGATCAGGTGCAGCGCGCCCTGATAGCCGCCTTGCCAGTTATCAACCATCACGCGGTTGGCAGGCACGCCCGGCAGATCGCGGTCAATCAAGACGATCGGAATGCGCGCGTGCGCAAAATGCTCTGCCCATGCAAGGTCTAAGCCCGTCGGCGCGACGATAGCGCCGTCCACGCGCTGACGGACCAACACTTGCGCGTATTCCGACTCGCGGTCAGCGTCTTCCTCAGCGCTGCAGACCATGATGCGGAAGCCTTTCTCGAACAGGAAGCGCTCTATTGAGTAGGCGAGCGTGCCGAAGAAAGGATGATTGAGCTGCGGGATCAGCACGCCGATCAGCCGCGTCTCGCGCCGCCTGAGGCTGCGCGCAGGCGCGTTAGGCTGATAGTTCAGCGCTTCCACTGCGGCCAGCACTTGCTCGCGCAAGGCTGGACTGACGTTGCCCGTCTGATTGATCACGCGCGAGACCGTGGCAAGCGAGACGCCAGCTAATTGCGCGATATCTTTGATGGTCGCCATGCGCGCTACTCCTCAAGCTGGCTGCGCCTGACTTTTGGCGCCTGTGATGTACGCCACGATCTCCTGCGGCGTCGTCTCTTCTTTGACCAAAGTCGCCACGTGCCGACCTTGCCTCAGCACGACCACGCGATCAGCGATGCGGTAGACATCTTGCATATTGTGGCTGACCACAATCATGCTCAAGCCTTGCTCATCGCGCAGCTTTTCAATGGTCAGCAGGACTTGCTCAGATTCTTCCACGCCGAGCGCCGCTGTCGGCTCGTCAAGGATGAGCAATTTGTGTCCCCACGTGATGGCGCGCCCAATAGCGACCGCTTGGCGCTGCCCGCCGCTCAGACGGCGCACAGAGCGATTCGGCGCGGGGATTTTGATGTGCAGCTGGCTGATCGCCTGCTGCGTCAGGGTGCGCATCAGCGGGCGATCAAGCCAGCCCGTCACTTTGCCCAGCAGGCCGCCGCGCGTCACCTCACGACCCAAGTAGACATTATCAGCGACGTCCAGCTCTTCGATCAGCGCAAGGTGCTGGTAAACTGTCTCAATGCCTTCGCGAATCGCGTCGGCTGGGCGGCGGAAATGCACCTCGCGCCCTTCAAGCCAGAGCTTGCCGCTATCCGGCGTCAGCGCGCCTGAGATGATCTTGACGAGCGTGGACTTGCCCGCGCCGTTATCGCCCACTAACGCCACGATCTCGGCGCGGTGAACGGCGAACGAGACCTCTCGCAGCGCACGGACTGCGCCAAACGACTTGCTAATCCGATCAATATAGAGCAGCGGGCCGGCCATTAAAAAGAAAATTCAACAAGCTCTGTAAACGTTTTCAGGAGCGTAGCACAAAGCCTTTCGGGAAGGCAATTGGTCGAAATGCACAAATTGCTCGCACGCCTGTTCGGCTGGATCGTCGCGAGGCGCGCCCTAGAGTGAGGAAAAATCAAGCGCGCCTGTGTATAATCGGGCGCGTTGAGCATAAAATGGCGAGGCGAGTGGCACATCCTGCACGTTCTGCGCGCGATCCAAGCGAAGAGGCGCGCTTCCAAGACCTGATCGCGCGTTGCCAGCAAGGCGATCAAGCGGCGTATGAGGCGCTCTACAATGCCGTGGCGAGCGATATCTATCGGCTCGCCTATAGCTTGCTGTTGCATCCACAGGATAGCGAAGACGTGGTGCAAGAAGTGATGGTCTACGTCTTCCGCAGCCTGCGTCAGTTCGACCCGAAGCGCGGCAGCTTCCGCACCTGGCTGTACACAATCACGGTCAGCCGCTGCCGCAACGCGCGCCGCCGCAAATGGCTGCCCACAGTGGCGCTCTCGTCGCTGCTCAGCACGAAAAGCGAGCCAAGAGCGCCGAGCAGCCAATCGCCCGAAGCAGCAGTCGCTTGGCGCGACGCCTGCGAATCGATAGAGCGCGCCCTGAGCAAGCTCTCGCCGCGCCTGCGCGAAGCCGTCGTATTGCGCTACGGACAAGGTCTGACCTATCGCGAGATGGCAGAAGTGTTGGATTGTCCACAGAAAACAGCCGAGAGTCGCGTCCGTCTGGCGCACGAAGCGCTTCGCAACAGCCTGAGCGAAGTAGAGCTAGGGTTGCTTGAGGAATTCGGCAGCGCGTAGTGTGCTTCAAGGCGATGTTTTTGCGCACAGACGACGATAAAACCATGCGATGCAGAGACATCCGCCGCCAATTGCACGCCTATTTGAGCGGACAACTGACGCCGGCGCAGCGCCTTCGCATCGGCAGGCATCTTGCGCAATGCGAGCGCTGCTACGCCGCGTTCCAAGCCGAGTTAGCGACCGTGCGGCACTTGGAAGCGTATCTGCCCGCGCTCGGAAGACCGAGCGCCGCGCAATTGGCGCGCATTTGGCAGAATGTGAAGGCACAGACGCGGCAAACATCAGCGCGCCGCGCCGATTCGCGACCTGCTGGCGCCTTGCTCACGCTGACCTTGGCGCTAGTATGTGCAGCGTTCATCTTTCGTGGCAGTCTTTCGATAGCTGTGGCAGCGCCCCTGCCTCCTTCGCCCGCCATCGCGCGCGCCACAGCGACTCTGCTCTTCACAGAGACGCCAGAGTCGCCCGGCGTCGCGTCAATCCGCCCAACCGCCTCGCTGACCGCTGCGCAGGCGCGCTTGCCCTCAGCTGCGCCTGCGCCCAGCGCTCGCAAACCGTGATGTGTCTCGTGAACTCGTAGATTGCTGAGGAACATCTATGGCGACACTCGATCAAGCGCCGCTTCATCGGCAGCCTGAAGAGAGCGCTGCGCCGCGCCGCACAGCCGCCGAGGCGCTCGATAGCGCTCTCGCGCGCCTTTACACGATCAATTGGGAGCTGATCTTCTACGTGGCGATCTTCGCGATCGCCGCCTTCACGCGGTTTGTGAACCTAGGCGACCGCGTGATGAGCCATGATGAGAGCCTGCACACCAAGTACAGCCACGATCTGTACAAGCAAGGCGTCTTTCAGCACACGCCGCTCATGCACGGGCCGATCCTGTTCCACGCCACGGCGCTCGCCTATTTCCTTTTCGGCGATACCGACTTCAGCGCGCGGCTTTACCCCGCCATCCTCGGCGTGATCATGGTGCTGATGCCCAAGCTGCTCTTCGAGCGCTGGCTGGGCAAGTTTGGCGCCATGGCGGCTTCAGTGCTGATCCTGATCAGCCCGATGCTGCTCTTCCACCATCGCTACATCCGCGAGGATACGCCGGCGATCTTCTTCACCATGCTGATGGCGTATGCCGTCTTCGCCTATTTGGACGGCGTCCAGCCGCGCCAGCCGAAGTACCTCGTGCTGTTAGCCGTCGCGACCTTGCTCAATCTCGGCTCCAAAGAGACAGCCTTCATGTACATCCTGATCTTCGCGGGCTTCTTAGGGCTGTTCCTGTTGATACAGTTGCTGCAGAGCTGGCGGCGCAACGACCACTCGCCAGCGGTGATCTGGACGGTGCTGGGCGTGGCAATTGTGCCGTTGGCGGGCGCCGCGGCGACGTTGTTGCTCAGTCAGCTCAATCTCGGCGGCGCTCAAGCGTCTGAGGGGGCGGCGAGCGCGTCCGCAGGCGGCATTGCACAGGATATCGGCTTGCTGATCGCGGTCGTTTTGCTGGGCGTGCCGTTGGCCTTGGCGATCGCGCTCGGCGCAGTGCTCTTGTGCTCCGTTGCCTACAAGGTCTTCGGCGCGCTTTTGAGAGCGCTTGTGGATAGCCTCGCCGTCCGCGGACGCTCTGTTTACATGCTGCTCCTAGCGGGCATCCTGATCGGCGCGGTCGCGGCGCTGGTGATGACCAACGCGCTCAGCATCATCCCGCCCGAGGCAGTGCGCACTGCTCAGGAAGAATGGCGCGCCTACGAAGAAGCAGGTCGCCTTGGCGTTGTGCCGCGCTCGCCCGATCCGAATGACCTGATCTTGCGCCTGGCGTTGTGGAGCAGCGCGCTAGTGCTGATCTTGCTCTTGAGCGCGCTGCTCACGGCGGCGCGGCATTTCAGCGCGCGGGCGGACGATGCTTGGGAAGTGTTGCTGCGTTTTGCGCCGTTGATCTTGCTCCTGGCGGCGCTATTTGCGGGCGGCGCGCTGCGGGTGCTGTTCTTCATTGCCGCGATTGTCTCAGCCGTGCTGTTGTTCTTGTATTGGCGCGGCGGCGGCTATCGGGCGAAGCTGCCAATGAGCGAGATCGCGGCTATGGCGAGCATCGCGGTCGCTGTGTTCTTCGTTTTGATCTTCCTCGAAGAGCGCAGCCGTCTGGTGGCGAACGTCAGCTCGGAAGTGCGCCCCGCACCGACCAGCTTCAACAACTACTGGATTTTCGGCGCGTGGGTGGTCGGCATCTTGGCGGTGCTTGGCATCACTTGGCTGCGATGGCGCACGACGTTCTGGCAGGAGATGCGGCGCTATCCTGCCTTTGACCTGATCATCTTGCTCGGCTCGCTGGTGCTGCCATGGTCGGCTGCCTTTCCGATCTTCCTCGCCGGCTATCCGCTTGATAGCAGCTACTACGCGCCGCGCGAGATCAACGCCATGATTCTCGGCGTGATTCCCTTCGCCTTGGTCTCGATAGCGGCAGGCTTGGCGTGGCGCTCCAGCTTGTGGCTGATCTGCACGGCTGCTTTTTACGGCGTCTTCGCCTTCTTCTTCACCACCATGTTCACCAATCCGCAGGGCGTGGCGACGGGCATCGTCGGCTCGCTTGGCTATTGGCTGGCGCAGCAAGGCGTGCGGCGCGGCAGCCAACCGCAGTATTACTACATGCTGATCCAGCTGCCGCTTTACGAATATTTGGCGACGATTGGCGCGATGTTCGCAGGCGTGATGGGGCTTTCACAATTTTGGAAGTTCCGCGCCGAGCGCTATGCAGCGGCCGCTGCTGCGCAAAAGCGAGAAGCGCCCGCTGAACAGGCGACTCAACACGAGGCTCTGCCGAATGCAACAGCGCAGGTCGAGGCACAAGGCGAGCCGATCGCGACCGAGCAAATTGACAAGGCGTCTGCCGCTCAGCTCGCGCCTGAACAGCGCCCCATCCCTGAGCCAGAGCTGCTCAATCGTCCGCTGTTCAACGTCTTCGTCGGCTTCTGGGGCGTCTTCATCCTATACGCGCTGACCTTGGCGGGCGAGAAAATGCCTTGGCTGACCACGCACATCGCCCTGCCTTTTGCGCTCTCGGCCGGCTGGTATCTTGGCACGCTGCTGGAGAGAGTGGATTGGCAAGCCTTCTGGCGGCGCAGCTGGGCGCTGATTTTCCTAGTTCCGCTGGCGGTATTCGGCATCGTGAACGCGATTGGCGTGGCGCAGCGCGGCTTGGGCGGCCTGACTCGCGAGGGGCAGCTGCAGACCTTGAATTGGTTCAGCGTGCTGATCTTCACAGGC
This sequence comes from Chloroflexota bacterium, assembly GCA_017743585.1. GTDB lineage: Bacteria > Chloroflexota > Anaerolineae > Aggregatilineales > UBA2796 > CP2-2F. Next base: position 6,313 of record JAGHYP010000040.1, on the reverse strand, counting down.
ATTGTGCTGTACGCTCTCTGGCGCGTGCTGAGAGCGATCGGCGCACAGCAGGCTGTGCGAGTTGGCGTGCTGGGCTTCTTCGCGCTGCTCGCCGTGCTGACGGCGCGCCACGCTTGGATGGCTGCTTACATCAACTACGACTTCGCGACCGAGTTCATGGTCTACGCGCACGCCGCGCCCGCCAACAAGACGATCATCAATTACCTCGAAGAGATCAGCCGACGGACGACGGACGGGATGAGCATCCGCGTCGGCTACGATAACGAAGTATCGTGGCCCGGCTCGTGGTATTTCCGGAACTTCCCGAACGGGCGCTACTTGGGCGACCTGACAGGCGGCATTCCTGATATCGACCAATACGTGGCGCTGGTGGTCGGGCTGAACAACAGCAGCAAGATCGCAGGGCAAGTCGGCGACAAGTTCTACCGCTTCGAGATGATTCGGCTGTGGTGGCCGATGCAGGAATACTTCAACCTGAACTTGAAGCGCATTGACGACGCCTTCGCCGACCCTGAGATGGCGCGCGCGCTGTGGGATATCTGGTGGAATCGCGATTACACAACCTACACGCGCGCTTACCAGCGCATGACGGGCGTCACAGGCACGTCGTTCACGCTGGATAAGTGGCCCGTCTCGGATCGCCTTGTGTTCTATGTGCGCAAGGACGTCGCGGCGCAAGTCTGGGATTTCGGGGTTGGCACAACGCGCCCGAGCGCGCTGCCCGTCGATCCATTCGCCGAGCTACGCTGCGATACCTGCGCTGCTGAGCTGGTGCTATCGCCTGAGGCGGCGCTCAACGCGCCGCGCGGGTTGGCTGTGGACGCTGAGGGCAAGCTGTACGTGGCAGATACGCGCAACGGGCGGGTCGTGATCTACGACGCCGAGGGGCGCTTCTTGCGCGCGTTCGGCCGGCCGAACCCCAGCAGCGACCCGAACCTGATCGGCGAGCTAGGCATCTTGCGCGAGCCGTGGGGCATCGCCGTGGATCAAGACGGGACGATCTTCGTGGCAGACACATGGCATCATCGCATCCAAGTCTTCGCCAATGACGGCACGCCGCTGCGCGCTTGGGGCTTTTTTGAGCACGCCGTCTCTGAGAGAGCTGGCAGCCCAGTCGGCTTCTACGGCCCGCGCGACGTCAAAGTGGACTCGACAGGGCGCGTCTTCGTGGCGGATACTGGCAACAAGCGGATACGCGTCTACGACCGGGAAGGCAACCTGCTCTACGATTTCGGGCGGCGCGGCGTTGAGGCGGGCGCGCTCTTCGAGCCTGTCGGCTTGGCGATCAACGAGCGCACCAACGAGCTATTCATCGCCAGCACGTGGAACAAGCGCATTGACGTCTTCACGCTCGAAGGGCAATACCTGCGCTCTTGGGACGTGCCGGCTTGGTATGGCACAACGCCGAGCCAAGATAGCGGCAATCGCCCGTACTTGGCGCTCGACCCGTCAGGGCGCTATCTATTCGTGACCGATCCTGACGTCGGGCGCGTGCTGGTCTACGATACGCAAGGCAATCCTATCCTCACCTTCGGCAAGCTCGGCAGAGCGCCTTATGTGCAGCTGAATCAGTTCGGCGTGCTTGGCGGGATCGTCTTTGACGCGCAAGGTCGCCTGTTCCTGAGCGACGCAGGCGGCGGGCGAGTGCTGCGCTTCTCGCCGGATGCGTTCTCTGAGCTGGATTTCAGCGCGGGCGGCGTCTCGCCGCGCGACTCTGCCCCTGAGCTCAGCGCGCCAACTGAAGAGAGCGTGCCGACTGAAGAGAGCGCGCCGACCAGTGAGGCGACCAGCGAGCCGACGCCGGACGACTTCTAGGCGTTGTGCGTATGAAAAGAGCAGGGCGGCAAACTTGCCGCCCTTTTCTTCTGTTCAGGAGAGGTAATCTCTGAGCATGTGCGCCAGACGCGGATGACGCAAGCGGCGCAGCGCCTCTTTCTCCAATTGGCGGATGCGCTCGCGGCTCAGGCCGAACTTGTTGGCGATCTCTTCCAGCGTGTGCGGATCGCCGCCGCCCAGGCCGAAGCGCAGCCGCAAGATGTGGCTCTGGCGCGGCGTCAGCTCGCTCAGCACCTCTTCGATTGTCTCCTGCAGCATGTGCTGCGTCGCTGCCTCGACAGGGCTAGGCGTCTCCTGATCTTCAATGAAATCGCCGAACTCGCTATCGCCATCATCGCCGACTGGTCGCTCTAGGGCGATGGCGTGCTGGCTGGCATCCATCATGTTGCGCACGGTCTCGACAGGAACATCCATCTCGGCCGCAATTTCTTCGGGCGTCGGCCGCCTGCCGAGCGATTGCTCAAGTAGCTGCGCTGTGCGATACATCTGGCGAATGCGCTCGGTCATGTGGAGTGGAATGCGAATGGTGCGAGTCTTTTGGGCGAGCGCGCGCGTGATGGCTTGTCTGATCCACCACGTGGCATACGTGCTGAAGCGATTGCCGCGTTGATAATCGTACTTATCCACAGCGCGCATCAGCCCGACGTTGCCCTCCTGAATCAGGTCAGGGAAGGGCAAGCCTTGTCCCATGTAGCGTTTGGCAATGCTGACCACAAGGCGCGTGTTCGCGCGTCCAAGGTGTTCGCGAGCGGCTTGTCCATCGCGAACGATTTCCTCAAGCTGGCGGCGTTGTTCAGGATCGAGATCGGGCGTGTTCTGCAGCTTGAGCGCCATTTCTCTACCGAGTTCAATGCGTTTGGCGAGTTCGATTTCTTCTTGAGCGGTGAGGAGAGGCTCTTGCGCCATTTGGCGGAAGTATAGACCCACGGGGTCATCAGCGGAGACGGCATCTATATCGCCGAAGTCTTGGATTTCTTCGCTTTCAGCGTCGTAGTCGTCTTCCAGCTCGTCTGTCTCGTCGCGCTGCAAGTCGTCTTGGCGCAGTTCAATCCCAAGCTCATCCAGTTCGTCTAAGACCGATTCGAGAGTGTGGGTATCATCTGCCTCCTCCTCCAGCACCTCCATCACATCTTCAACGGTAACGTATCCTCGCCGCTCGGCTCGGTTCAAGAGTTCCTGAATCACCTTGCGTTTGCCTCCTACATGGTCTAAATGGCTTTAGGAGCGATCCGTGCGTTTGCCTGACGGACTCACTCAGCGCGCAAGACGCACGCCTCGCCGTCTTGGGACGCGCCACACAGCACTATAGCGTTGTGTTAGAATTGGGATCGCAAAGCGGGGAGTGCGGATGGTGCTGCTCGTCAAGCTTGCGTAGCGCATGAATGCCACCACTACGGCTCAGCTCGTTTGAGTCTTGTGAGTCTTGCGTCGAGCGCCATATGCTTAGCGTAGTGCTTTTTTAAGGGCGTGTCAAGCCCTAGAATCCCGCGCGCCATTCGGAAAACTGCTGTATACTGTTACTTGTTGACGGGTGTCTGCACAAAGTTGAGGTGTGTATGTGCCGCCTGAAGCGCCTTTGGGCAATTCTGCCGATTGCCCTGCTCATCGCGAGCCTCGCCGCGCCTTCCGCTCAGCTGACCGCGCAACGCACTGCCGAAAACACTGCTCGCCTTGCCCAAGCCGATATCGAGGGCATGGCGGCGCTCATGCCGAGCGACTCAACCTTCTTCTTCGCGCTGCGCACGGATGACAACTACATCGAGCTGCTCGATAGCTTGATCCAGAAAGTCTACGATACGCTGCCGCGCCTTACGCTGCCCAGCTTCAGCCTGAAGCAGCTGCTCGATCTGGCGGCGCAGCAGGCGCTTGGCGGCGATTTTCAGACGAAAGTTCGCCCGTGGCTTGGCGATACCATCGCGTTTGCCATCGGCTCGCTCGAAAAGCTGCTCGACGCAGACCCGCGCAACGACGCTCAGACCGAGACCTTGCTGGCGGCTCGAATCGTCAATCGCGCTGCGTTTGAGGCGACCCTCGAGAGCCTCGCCGATCCGCGCAGCTACAGCAAGAGCCGCTCGGCTGAGTTCACAGACTACGAGGATTTGCAACAGCCCCTCCTAGTGCGCGTGAGCGAGACGCTCGTCTTGGCCGGCACGAAAGCAAGCGTGAACAGCGCGCTGAGCCGCGCCGCCAAGCTGAACGCCAATCCGCAATTCAAGCAGACCGTTGGAGCATTGCCCGAGAGCGCCTACAACATCTTCGCTTACGCGAACCTGAGCGAGCTCGGGCAGTTCGCCGCCTTCCTGCCGCGCGAGCAGCGCGACCTAGTGCGCTCTTTCGCGGTGCCGTTCGCCATCGGCGCCACCATCCTCGATGGACGCTCGCTCGTGCTGGACGTCGCCATTCAGAATACCGAGCTCGTCGGCGATCCCAGCCTCGGCAAGCCCGTCAATCCTGACTTCGCCCGATGGATGCCTGCTGATACCGTCCTCTCCGTGCATCTGCGCGACTTGAGCGCGTACTATCGGGCGCTTTTGAGCGCGCTGCGCCTCATCTTGAGCGGACAAGCCGAGCTGCTTGGATTTGAGCTTGCGTTGCAACAATTTGAAGAGGCCTTGCGCTCTTCGCTCGGGCTCGATCTGAACCAAGACATCCTGAGCTGGCTGACGGGCGATTTCGCGATCTTCATCGCGCACACGCCGCAAGAGCGCTCGCTGCTGGAGCTGGGCATTGATCCAAGCTTGCGCTTGCCGTTCGTCGGCTACGACCTCGGCCTGGTGACTGAAGCGACCGATCCGAGGAAAGCTGCTAGGCTCATCGCTGTGCTGGGCAGCGCGCTTCAGGCGTCTCTGCGCGATGTGCCAGCCGTGACCGTGACGCCCGGCGAGAGGCGCGTCACGCTCACCATCAACTTGCCGAACCTGACCACGCCTATTCAGGTCGTGATCGGCGTCAACGACGCGGTGTTTTACATCGCCACTGGCGCGGCGGCAGCGCACATCGAGAGCGGCGCGGAAGGTCTTTTGGCGGCGGCAGGCTACCGAGAAGCGCAGCGGTATCTGCTGCCTAGGAGCAACCAAGTTCTGTACATGGGCAGCGACGCCATCAATTTGCTCGCAGAAGTCCTCGCGCTTCAGGAAAGCGAGCGCCTCGGGCGCTCCAGCGCGCTGGAGCTTTTCAGAGATACGCGCTTCCGAGCGCAATTCTTCGCCAAATTGCTCAGCAGCAGCTCGATCAGCTCTGCTGCGCGCAATGGCTTCCAGACTGCGCGCGCCGTGCTGACCTTGCCTGAGTGATTTTTCCATAACTATTGACCATTGTGGGCAGGCGCAGCTACGTCTGCCCGCGCGCTCTTGAAAATCACAAGTGGCTCGCCGCTGCCGCCTTCGTCGCGTTTGAGTTCAAGCCCTGAGGGCATGAAGAGGTCACAGAGATGCGCCGTTTTCGCCGTGCTTTGGGCATCATTGCCGTTATCGCCGTCCTGCTCGCCGTGCCTGCGCCGATCCAAGCGCAGGACCGCGTCACATACACCATCACTGAGCAGGAGATCAACGCCTATCGCTTGCCGCCTTCGGCGCGCCGTTTCGTCAGCGCCGTCAATGTTGACCTACAGAGCGGTCAGGCAGTGGTGATGGCAAAGGTCGTCAACGCCGGCCTGACCTTGAACACGGTCTCAGTCTGGCAGCCGATTGTCAGCAATGGTCGTCTCTCATGGCAGGCGATCAGCGCGACCGTTGAAGGCGTGCCGCTGAGCGCCGCGCAGCTCGCCATGCTCAACAGCGCCGCTCGGCGCGCCATTGAAGGCGCTGTGCGCCGCTACATTGATAGCCGCGCGCGCGGGCGCTACACGGTTGAGAGCGTCAGCATCACGGAGAGCGAGCTGGTGGTGACCGTCCTGCTCAGCCGTTGAGCGCGCAGAGCGGCTCAGCGCGGCGCTGGCTTGATGTTACAATCTGGCTACCTCGAAATATGTGCCGCACAAGGAGGCTCTGCCCGTGCCGGACCAAGCGCTTTACCTGAAGTGGCGCCCGCGCAGCTTCGATGAAGTGATCGGTCAGGCGCACATCACGCGCACGCTGCGCAATGCCATTGTGCAAGGTCGCGTGCGGCATGCTTACCTTTTCAACGGCCCGCGCGGCACGGGCAAGACCACAATGGCGCGCCTTCTGGCGAAGGCGGTCAACTGCTTGCATCCCGATCCGCAAGCGCGACCGTGCAACGAATGCTGCTGTTGCGTCGCCATCAATGAGGGGCGCTTCCTCGATCTGATCGAAATCGACGCCGCCAGCAACAACGGCGTGGATGACGTGCGCGAGCTGCGCGAGAAGGTCAGCTTTGCGCCTGCAGAAGGGCGCTACAAGGTCTACATTGTGGATGAGGTGCATCGCTTCTCGGGCGCGGCTTTCGATGCGCTGCTCAAAACGCTTGAAGAGCCGCCGCCGCACGTCATCTTTGTGCTGGCGACCACCGAGCTGGACAA
>JAGHYP010000039.1 GCA_017743585.1 Chloroflexota bacterium | reverse complement strand
GCAAGTGCGCGATCGCATCCTGCACGACGGCGACGACTGGGCATTCACAGCTGAGAACAAGCTGCTCTTCGAGCGCGGCAAACACAGCACGCGCTTCTATCGCTGGGTGCAGCGCTGGTTCAATAAAGAGTGGGAAATGGCGCGCTTGCAGGCAGGCAAATTGCACGTCTCGGCGCTCAAGCGCGCACGGATCGCGCTCGGCTTACAGGTATCGCGGCGCGCAGTGCAGCTCTTAGCAAAGTTGCCCGGCAAGACAGTTGAGTTTCACCCTGCGCCAGGGCGCTGAACGCAAAAAGAAGCGTCACAGCGCGCGTTGGCTGTGACGCTTTGTCATTGCAAGCACAAGGTCGCTCAGGCGTCAGCCGCCGATGCGAATTTCCGCCCAGATTTCGTCCCACAAGCGTTGCGCATCGCTCGCCAGCGGACGAACCCACACAAGGCGCGCCAGCTCTTCCTCTGACGGCAAGAATTCCCTGAGCAGGGGATCGATCAGCTCGCGCGCGCCGACGTTCGGACTCAGATAGCCTGTGGCGTTGCTGATGCGCGCTGCGTTCTCAGGCTCGAGCAGGAAGTTGATGAAATGCTCGGCGGTCGCCTTGCGCGGACTGCGCGCTGTGACGCAGGCGCTCTCTTGGAAGCGCAAGCCGCCTTCCTTCGGAGTAATGAACTTCCATTCGCCTTTTGGATAGGCCTCGCTGCGCGTGAGCAGCGCCGCCTTTGCCGCGTTGCCATTCCAAGCATGCGAGATGATCACCTCGCGCGCGGGCAGCAGCGTCACTTGGTAATCGGCAGAATTGAAGTAACGGTACTCAGGCGCAACGCGCAGCAACATATCACGCGCCTGCTCCAGCTCAGAGCGTTCTGTGCTATTGACCGAGAAGCCAAGATACAGCAACGCTGCGCCGAGCAGCTCGCGCTGGTCGTCCATCACATTGATGCCGCCGAGCGCCGTGTACTTGGCAACCTGCTCAGGGTCGAAGAGCGCTGCCCACGAATCAGGTGGCTCTTCCAGCGAGACGTGATAGGCAATGCCGCTCGTTCCCCACAGATACGGCACGCAATAATTCTCAGGATCGTACCACGTATCCACAGCCTGCTTATCGAGGTACTTCAGATTTGGCACGTTCTCCAGATCGATTTTGGCGATCAGGTTGAGCGCGATCATGCGCGCCACCATGAAATCGGATGGGAAAATCACATCGTACTCAGCACCTGCCTGCAACTTGGCGAACAATTCCTCATTGGTGGCGTAGTTATCGTAGACAATCCGCACGCCGAACTGCTGCTCATAGGCGATCAGCAGCGTCTCATCGATGTAATCGCCCCAGTTGTAGACGTACAGCACACTATCCAGTTGTTGTGCGCGCGAGGGCGCGCCAAGCGAGGCGAGGGCGGCCAGCAGCGCGACGCTCAACACCAGAACAACAAGACGTTTCGCCATCCGGTTTAGCTCCTTCTCATTTGAGCGATTGAACGGACGCTCCTTTGCCGACGGATTGCATCAGCAACGAGATGACCACTAGCACGACCGAGATCAGCAGCACCAGCGACGCCACTGCCGTGATCTCAGGCTTCAAGCCGAAGCGAATCGAGGCGTAAATTTTGACGGGCAAGGTCGTATCGCCTTGTCCGCTCACAAACGAAGTGATCACGAACTCATCGAACGATATTGTGAACGCTATCAGCGCGCCTGCTAGGATAGCGGGCCGCAAGAGCGGCAAGGTCACGCGCCGGAATGCCTGCCAAGGGCTTGCATACAGGTCAGCAGCCGCCTCCTCCAAGCGCGGATCGAGGCTCGCCAAGCGCGCCCGAATGATGACCGCCACGAATGCTGTGCTGAACGCCACGTGACCGATCAACACTGTCCAGCGGCTCAGCGAGACGTTGATAGAAGAGAAGAAGAGCAGCAGCGAGAGCGCCATCACGATGTCGGGGATGATCACGGGCAGGTAGAGCATTCCATCGTAGGCATTCCTGCCGCGAAAGCGGAAGCGCTCCAGCGCCAAACCAGCCATAGTGCCTAGCACAGTTGAGATCAGCGTGGAGAAGATCGCGATCCACAGCGTGACCTGCAACGAGCCGAGCCACTCGCGGCTGGAGAAGACTCGCTCGTACCAGCGCAGGCTGAAGCCTTCCCAAACGCCAAGCCGCGTCCCGCTGTTGAACGAGAAGATGACCAGCACGATGATCGGCAGATATAGGAAGGCGAACACGCTGAGGCTGATCAGCGGCAAGCCCAGCCGCGCGATGGATTGGGCTTGCCTGCGCACAGCATTGGCAAAGCGCGGCGCAATCAGCGGCGGCGCAACAACGATGCGCGTCGTTTCAGTCGTCATGTGTAGCCCACCTTTCTGCCCAAGCGGAAGTAGATAAGCGTCGCGATCAACATCAAGAAAGTCAGCACTGTGCCAAAAGCAGCGCCGAAGGCCTTATCGCCCCCCGCGCCGATGAATTGCTGCTCCAGCAAGTTGCCGACCAGAAAGAATCTGCCGCCGCCCAGCACATTTGAGACGACATACGTGCCGACAGCGGGGATGAACACCAAGATGCTGCCCGCTAGGACGCCGGGCAACGTCAGCGGGAAGATCACGCGCCAAAAAGTGCGCACAGGATCGGCGTACAGGTCGCTCGCCGCTTCTATCATGCGTTTATCCAAGCGCTCGATGCTCTGATAGAGCGGCAGCACCATGAACGGCAAGTAGCCGTACACCAAGCCGAGCAAGAGCGCGAAAGGCGTGTTCAGCAAGTCGAGCGGGCGGCCGATGACGCCAAGCACGTCTATCAGCAAGCTGTTCAGCGCGCCGTCGCGCCGCAGAATGATCACCCAAGCGTAGGTGCGGATGAGCAAGTTCGTCCAGAATGGAATCATCACCAGCATCAGCCAGATGTTGCGCCAGCGCTCGGGCTGCCGCGCGATCCAAAAAGCGAACGGATAGCCGATCACAAGGCAGATCGCCGTGGTCAAAAACGCGATCCACACCGTGCGCACGAAGATATTGACGTAGACCAATCCGCTCACGCCTACAGGCGAGAGCAGCCGCTTGTAGTTCTCCAAGCTCGGCGCGCTCAGGTCAATCAGCCCTAGCTCTGTTGTACGCCCCAGGCTCGCCGCCAAGACGCCGAAGAGCGGCAACACAAAAAAGACGCCAAGCCAGACGAGGCTCGGGTACGCCAAGATCACGCCGCCATTGCGCGAGAGCAGCGCCAACACGGCGCCGCCATGCGCGCCGATCAGCAGCGCGCCGCCGAAGTCGCGCAGCGCCGCGAAGTAGAGCAAGCTGAGCGCAATGCCCACCCATGCGCGCGCCGCTGCCATCCGCCCGACCGCCGCGCCACGCAACAGGCGCGCGCTCAGCCACCCATCTGCAAGACTGAAGGCTGTCAGAAGCGCGGCCACGCTCGACATTGAAAGATTCTCTGCCAGCCTGTGCAACGCTGCTTCCATTGGCAGAAAATCCTTCTGCCCTAACAGCGGAACGCGCACCAATAGCGCCGTTCCATACAAAGCGCTCACCAGCATCGCCCAGCCTGCCCAGCGCTCAAAGCGATGTTGATAGGCATACCCTGCGCGTTCAGGCGAGCTGGCGGCTTGCGCCGCCCTGTTACGCACACCTGTTGAAATCGTTGTGGTCATTCCTTCTCAGCGGTCACCTCGTCAGCTGGAAAACTATCCTGTGCCTTCGTGAACGAGCGAGTCAGGTCTGGTCACCTGCTTCAGTCAACCAGAAGACGGGCATTTTCCGTCGTCCACGTTACGTAGACGGCGTCGCCGCGGCGGAAACGTTGCGCCCGATCCGTGCCGAAGTTCTGCACGCGCGCCACCAGCTGCGCGCGCTCGCCCAGCTGCACCACGTAGCGCATATCGGTGCCGATGTAGACTGCGTCGCGCACAGTGCCGCGCACTGCGTTTGGATCGTCGCTGGTCGCGCTCAGAGCGATCTTCTCAGGACGAATGGCGACGGTCACTCGCGCGCCTTCCGCCAAGTTGCGCTCGCTCGACGCCGCCTTGATGCGTAGCGACGGCTCGAGTTGCACCTCCGCCACGCCATTGATGCTGATCAGCGTGCCTTCCAAGAAGTTGGTCTCGCCGATGAACTCTGCCACGTAGCGCGATCGCGGGCGCTCATAGATTTCCTCAGGGGTGGCGCACTGCACTACGCGCCCGTTCCCCATGACTGCAATGCGATCCGACATGGTCAGCGCTTCTTCTTGATCGTGCGTCACATAGATGAACGTGATGCCAACTTGATGTTGGATTTGCTTGAGTTCAAATTGCATCGCCTTCCTGAGTTTCAGGTCGAGCGCGCCGAGCGGCTCATCCAAGAGCAGCACTGATGGACGGTTGACCAGCGCGCGCGCTAGTGCCACGCGCTGTTGCTGACCGCCTGAGAGCTGATGGGGGCGGCTGTGCGCCCGATCCGCCATGCGCACCATCTCGAGCGCTTCGCGCACGCGATGCTCAATCTCCTTGCGCGGCAAGCGTTGCATCTCCAGCCCGAACGCCACGTTCTGCGCCACTGTCATGTGCGGAAAGAGCGCGTAGTTCTGGAAAACTGTGTTGACCGGACGTTGGAAGGGGGGTATACCGCTGATCGGCTTCCCATGTAGGTAAATTTCGCCGCTAGTCGGCGTCTCGAAGCCTGCAATCAAACGGAGCGTGGTCGTTTTGCCGCAGCCGCTCGGACCGAGAATCGAGAAGAACTCGCCTTCTTCGATCTGAAGGGAGACGTTATCTACAGCGCGGAAGCTGCCGTAGACTTTGCTGAGGTTGACCAGTTCCACTGCATGAAGCATTGCATAGAGCCTCCCACGCAACTGCAGAAAACTGTGTAGGGCTTTGCAATTGTAGTCAGACCGCAGCAGAATTCCAGTTGCATTTTTATGACATGCCGTTGCAAGTCTGTGATATCCGACAAGCGAGTGTTTGTAGCGCGCGGCGGGCGCTATAATCGATCTAGAATGAGTTTTTAGCATAGGAGAAGAGTACTTTGACCGTTTTAACAGCGACACAACGCTCACAGCCTTCAGCGCAGCTCTCGGCTGAGACGCTGCTGGATATGTATTGGCACATGCTCTTGGCGCGCCGCACGGACGAGCGGGCTTGGATGTTGCATCGGCAGGGCAAAATCGCTTTTCACGTCAGCAGCATGGGGCACGAGGCGGTGCAAGTCGGCGCGGCGTTCGCCATCAATCGCGGCGTGGATTACGTCGCGCCTTACTATCGCGATTGGGCGCTGTGCATGGCGATTGGCGTCACCCCGCGCGATTTCATGCTCAGCCTGTTCGGCAAGGCGGGCGAGATCAGCAGCAAGGCGCGCCAAATGCCAAGCCATTGGAGCCATCGAGGGCTCAATATCCTTTCAACGTCCAGCCCTGTTGCCACGCAAGTGCCACAAGCAGCAGGCTTGGCGTTCGCCATCAAATACAAACGTGAGAACGGCCTGGTCGATCCAAACGATGCGACGCAGCCGCGCTTGGCGCTCACTTGTTTGGGCGAAGGCTCAACCAGTCAGGGCGAGTGGCACGAGGGCATGAATTGGGCGGGCGTTCACAAGCTGCCGCTCATCTGCCTTGTGGAGAACAACAACTATGCCATCTCCGTGCCGATTGAGCGACAGATGGCGGTCAGCCGTGTGGCTGAGCGCGCTGTTGCCTACGGTGTGCACGGCGTCACAGTGGATGGCACAGATATCCTCGCGTGCTACGATGCGGTACGTGCTGCTGCTGAGCGCGCCTACAACGGCGAAGGCGCTACCCTGATCGAGGCGAAGTGCTATCGGCTGACGCCGCACAGCTCAGATGACGATGACCGGACGTATCGCTCGCGCGAGGAGATCGAGGAAGCCAAGCGCGCCGACCCAATCCTGCGCTTTGAGCGCTATTTGAGAGAGCGCGGCATCTTATCTGATGCGATAAAGCAGGATTATGAGCAACGCGCGCGTCAGGTGATAGACGAAGCTCAGCGCTACGCCGAAGCTGCTCCATACCCTGAAGGGAGCTCTTTATACGAGGATGTTTACGCTTAGCTAAAAGCAGCGATATAATAAGCGCATAGCTGCTCGCCGAGTTCATAGAGGTGAAGCTATGCGCTTCCTATCGCTAGCTATAGCATCTATCGGAATGGTTCTTGTGTCAGCGTGCAGCGCGACGCTCGAAGATAGTTGCGTGAAGGTCACAAGCGGCGTGAAATACTCGCCGTTCGGATTGCCAATTGAAGTTGGCGTGGACGGCGGCGAGCTGAGTGCGAAAGTCAAGGGCAGAATTGTCTCGCCCATCGGCAGCTTCGAGTTGGAAGGCGGCTTAGCCAGCGATGACAAACATCTCAGGCTGATCGTCATTGCTGGCGGCCGGCAATACGTCTACGATCTCACAGACCACGCTGAGACGAAGACGTTTTCAGTGAAGATCAAAACCTTTGAGAGAGCAGAGACATCTGTCAGCGTCGAAGGATGCAAGACGATCGTTGTGAGGGTCGAGACGCAGGGCAGAGTCGTCGTTTCGCCTTACGGAGTTTCGCCTTACGAAGCAGCTGCGCCAACGCGAGCAGCGCCGACTGCCACGCACTCAATACCTACCGCTACGCGCCCGATGCCGACCGCCGTGAGCGCTGCGTCTGTTGACATGCCTGATAATTTCTCATGTCCAGATACGCTGCCGACGCGTCTGCGCATCGGCGCGCGTGGCTACGTGAGCAGCGATCCCGTCAACATACTCTGCCGCGCGCCTGCCTACGGGAGATGCCCGCGCTCGGATAGGCTTAGCGCCATCGGGCGCGGCGCGCGCTTCACAGTGGTGGACGGTCCTGTTTGCCGAGGCGGTTATATCTGGTGGAAAGTCGATCCTGACGATCCAAGAAAGCCAACAGCATGGACGCCTGAAGCAACCCGTTATGAATATTGGATTTCACCAATCAACTGAGGATGTTTTATGCCTGAAATGACCTTAATTGACGCGCTGCGCGAGGCGATGGACGAAGAATTGGCACGCGACCCGCGCGTGTTCATCACAGGAGAGGACGTTGGCAAACGCGGCGGCGTCTTTCGCGCCACAATGGGACTCTACGAGAAATATGGCGAGAAGCGCGTCATCGATTCTCCGCTCGCCGAGCTTTCTATCGTGGCGATTGGCATTGGCGCCGCTTGTGCGGGCTTAGTGCCGATCTGCGAGATACAGTTCGCCGATTTCATCCACCCTGCGTTCAATCAAATCGTCAACGAGGCGGCGAAAATGTACTACCGCAGCGGCGGGGCGTGGAACGTGCCGCTGACCATTCGCGCGCCATACGGCGGCGGCATCGGCGGCGGCTTGTACCACAGCCAGAGCGTCGAGGCGTTCTTCACGCACGTGCCGGGCTTGAAAGTGGTCGTTCCGTCCACGCCGTACGATGCCAAGGGCTTGCTCAAGAGCGCCGTGCGCGATCCGAACCCGGTGCTGTTCTTCGAGCCGAAGAAAGGCTATCGCAGCATCAGAGGCGAAGTGCCGACCGGCGAATACACTGTGCCGATCGGCAAGGCGCGTCAGGCGCGCGTGGGCAGCGACCTCTCGGTCTACGCGTATGGCATGATGGCGCACTACGCCGTCCAAGCGGCTGAGCAAGTGGCGCGCGAAGATGGCATTCAATGCGACGTGATCGATCTGCGCACGCTGCTGCCGATAGATAAAGAGACAATCTTGGCTTCCTTCAAAAAGACGGGCAAAGCGCTGATCGTCTATGAAGACAACTTGACCATGGGCTACGGCGCCGAGATCGCCGCCATTCTGAGCAGCGAGGGCTTTGAGTACATGGACGCGCCGATCATGCGTCTAGCCGGCCCTGACGTGCCCGCTGTGCCGTTCAGCCACCCGCTGCAAGAGGCATTCATGCCGAATCCACAAAAGATCGCCGCTGCGATCCGTCAACTAGCTGCTTATTGAGGTGCGATCATGCCTACTGATGTCATCATGCCACAACTAGGCGAGAGCGTCGTGGAAGGCACGCTCAGCCGTTGGCTTAAGAAGGTCGGCGAGCGCGTTGAGGAGTTCGAGCCGATCGCCGAGGTGACCACTGACAAGGTGGATACTGAGATTCCAGCGCCCGCTAGCGGCGTCTTGCTGGCGATATACGTGGCAGAAGGTCAAACGGTTGAGCGCGGCACGCGCCTGGCCACAATCGGCCAGCCAGATGAGCGCCTTGACAACGCGCTCGGCGAGCCATCCGCCCAAGCGCCCGCCGCTCGCGCGCGGCGCTATAGTCCAGTGGTGGCGCGCATGGCAGCCGAGCACAATCTTGACCTATCGCGCATCCGCGGCACAGGTCTTGGCGGCAGGGTCACCAAGAAAGATGTTGAGGCGTATCTGGCGGCGCAGCGCGAGGCGTCTGCCGCTGAGCTAGCGCCTTGGGAACAGCCCGGCAGCGGCGATCTGTTCAAGCCGACCGATGAAACATTCGCGGCAGCCAGTGCCAAGCCGCCTGCCGCGCCCGTGAGTCCAGCGCCTGCGCCAGCGCCGAGCGAGCTAAGCGGCACGCTCGTGCCACACAGCGCCATGCGCCGCAGCATCGCCAAACACATGGTCGAGAGCAAGCTGCGCATCGCGCCGCACGTCACTACGGTCTTTGAAGTAGACATGACGCGTGTGATAGCGCACCAGCGCGCCAACGAGGCCGCTTTCGCCGCGCAAGGCGTCCGCCTGACCTTGACCGCCTACTTCGTAGCGGCAATCGTGCGCGCCGCACAAGCGCAGCCAACGCTCAACAGCCGCTGGACGGACGACGGCTTGTTCGTGCCAAGCGTGGTGAACGTCGGCATGGCGGTCGCACTCGACGATGGTCTGATCGTGCCTGTCATCAAAAACGCGCAAGACCTGAGCTTAATCGGTCTGGCGCGTCAGGTGAACGATCTCGCCGCGCGCGCGCGCGCCAAGCAGCTCAAACCCGACGACGTGCAAGGCGGCACGATCACGTTGACCAATCACGGCGTCTCAGGCAGCTTGTTTGCCACGCCGATCATCCATCAGCCGCAATCGGCGATTGTCGGCGTCGGCGCGGTGACCAAGCGCCCTGTGGTGATCGCCGACGCGGAGGGCAACGATATGCTCGCCATTCGCCCGATGCTGTACGCCACCCTGACCTTCGATCATCGCGTAGCAGATGGCGCGCAAGGCGATGCCTTCATGCGAGTCTTCAAAGAGACGCTTGAGAACTGGCGTTGAGCTTCGGCCGCATTCCATGAGCTATCGAGTGCGTTGAGGAACTTTGCGATGCCACGCTACGACTATCGTTGTTCGGTCTGTGGGATGACCTTTGAGGTACAGCATAGCTTCGATGCGCCTGCGCCGCTCTGCCCAAGCTGTGGCGGCGCGACCAAGCGCCTGATTCGGCGCCCAGCGTCGATGTTGCGCGGCATGGCTGCGCCCCTCAGCAAATACGCCACAAAGGAAGAGTTGCGCGCCAAATGGGCGGAGGAGACGCCCAAGTTGCGCAAGAAACTGGTCGAAAAGCTGGGCGAGGACGTCGTGCGCAGAAACGCGCCAACGCTTGGCGAGGGCTGATACAATTCGCAACGCGGAAAATAACTTTTTGAGAGGATGTTTTCATGCAACAGAGTGCAGTCACCAGCCGTTCCAAGGCGCGGCGACGCTTGCTCATCGCGCTTGCGCTGATCGCCGTCGCGCTCCTGATCGCCTATTTCGCCGTCGCCTACTCCGCCTACAACTTTCTCTCCGTTGTAGCCAGCAAGCTGCCCGTCGCGACCCCTGAAGGTACATACGAGACTGTCTCTTTCCCCGCGCGCGGGCAGAACTACAATGTTTACGCTTACTACCTAGAAGGCAAGCGCGGAATGCCCGCTATCATCCAAGCGCACGGCTGGCGCAGCTCGCGCTTTGAGCCTGCCGTGCTAAAGCGCGTGGCGAAGTATCGCTCGCTCGGCTATCACGTCCTCTCGCTCGATCTGAGCGACGGGCGCGGCGAGACCGTTGGTAATGGGCGCATCGCCATGGGCTACGAGGAGCGTTACGACGTGCTGGGCGCTTTTGACTACCTGCTCACGCGCGGCTTCGCGCCCGATCAGATCGGCCTAGCGGGCGAATCAATGGGCGCGGTCTCAGTCATCTTGGCGGCGGCACAAGAGCCGCGCATCCGCGCAGTCTGGGCGGATAGTCCGTTCACGCGCTCGGATAGCGTCGCCAGCGAGCAGGCGGAAACCTTCGGCTTCCCGCGCATCATCGTGCCGGGCGGGATGCTCTGGGGCGTCATCATCACAGGCAATCGCATCTGGGAAGATAGCGCGCTAGAACAAGGCGCTCGCCTTGCCGAGAACAAGACAGCAATCCAGCTAGTGCATTGCGACCAGGATAACTTCGTCTTTCACCGCCACAGCCAAGAGCTGTTCGAGGCCTACCGCGCGGCGGGCGTCAACGTTGACCTGTGGACGACGCGCTGCGACAAGCATCCTCAATCGCTAGAGGTAGAGGGCGAGCGCTATCTGGCGCGCCTGGACGCTTTCTTCCGCAAACACTTGCGAGTCGGCTAAGCGTCCAGATATCGCTCATAGACGTCACTCAATCACTCACAGGCCTCACTCTGTTTTCATGCGCCTGTCCAAGCTGCTCAGCAAGCTTGCGCGCGGCGCGCCCAGCAGCTGACTCTCGCCCGCCAGCGCGCCATCCTCGCGACGCTCTGAGAGCAGCGCGGCAGTCTGCTCAGGCAGGCGGAATTGCATGTTATAAAGCCGCGCATACAAGCCATCGAGCGCCATCAGCTGATCGTGTGTCCCCATCTCGACGATCTTGCCGTTCTCTAGGACGATGATCCTATGAGCGATCTTGATCGTGCTGAGCCGATGCGCCACGATCAGGGTCGTGCGCCCTTGCATCAGCCGATCCAGCGCCTCTTGCACCAAGCGCTCAGACTCGTTATCCAGCGCGCTCGTCGCCTCATCGAGCAGCAAAATGCGCGGATCTTTCAAAATGGCGCGCGCAATCGCCACGCGCTGCCGCTGACCGCCGCTCAGCTTCACTCCGCGCTCGCCAACTTCTGTATCGTACCCTTTGGGCAGCGCCATGATGAAATCATGCGCGTTGGCAGCCTTCGCCGCTGCAATGATCGCTGCTTCATCGGCATCAAGGTGGCCGTACCGAATGTTCTCGCGCACTGTGCCGCTGAATAGCGTAGCCTCTTGCGGCACGATGCCAATCTGCGCGCGCAGACTGGCTTGGCTGATCGTGCGAATATCGCGCCCATCAAGATAGATCGCGCCTGCCGTCGGATCGTAGAAGCGCGGAATCAAATTGATGATGGTCGTCTTGCCGCTCCCGCTCGGCCCGACCAACGCCACGATCTCGCCAGCCGCCACCTCGAACGAGATATCGCGCAGCACCTCGACGCCGTCTTCATAGGCGAACGAGACGCGCTCGAATTTGATCTGACCGCTCGCCCTGCTGATCGCAACGGCATCAGGCGCGTCCAGCACTGCAGGTTGCGCGTCCAGCACCTCGAAGACGCGCCGCACTCCGCCCAATGTGCTGCGCAGCTCAGCGTAAAAACTCGCCAAGCCGCCTAGGTTGGCAGCTATCGAGACGCCGTAGATTAAAAAGCTACTGATGATCGGCAAAGTCAGGCGTCCTTCGATCACCTCGCGCCCGCCGAACCACAAGATCGCCGCCAGCGAGCCAAAGCCGAGAAATGCCATCAGCGCGCCGAACGCCGCCCGATACAGCGTCAGGCGAAGCGCTGTTCTGAAGGTCTTTTCCGTGCCGCGATAGTAGCGCTCGATCTCATACTCCTCGCGCACAAAGCTCTTGACGATGCGCACGCCTTGAATCGCCTCTTGTGCGTCGGCGTTGGCAGCTGCCAGTTCATCTTGGTAGCGCGTCGAGAGCCGTTGCAGCGGCCTGCCGAAGACAATTGCCACCACGAATAGCGTAGGGATCAAGACGAGGGTGAAGAGCGTGAGCGCAGGATTCAGCACGAAGACGATTACAATCGAGCCGATCAGCGCCAACACGTTCCCCAGCAGCGAAGCGATATTTGTGGTCAACAGCGTGCGCACCAGATTGACGTCATTGTTCAGGCGCGAGAGGATCTCGCCGGCGCGCCGCAGCTCAAAGAACTCAAGCGAGAGGCGCTGGAGGTGCGCATACAGCTGATTGCGCAATCGAAAGACGATCCGCTCGCCAATGTACGCCAGATTGTAGTTCTGCACGAAGGTGAAAAACGCCTGCGCGAAGAACAATCCGAGCAGGGTCAGCGTGAGCGCGTTGAGCGCCCCGTAGCCCTGCTGCGCCAGCACAGCGCCGAGCAGGTCGCCGATGACCAGCGGGAAGATCAAGCCGAGTCCAGTGGCGAACAGCAGGCCGAAGATGGCGAGCGCCAACCGCGCGCGATGTGGGGCGAGGTAGCTGAACAAGCGTCGCCAGTCGAGCGGCGACTTGCGCGCCTTAGGCTCAGGCGCTGTGTTGTTTGTGTTGTTGTTGGTGTGGCTATCGGGCATCGGCAGCGATCATCCTTTCGTCGAAGGTAGCAGGTCGCTCAGGCGCATCAGAGCTGCCTTGAGCGCGGCGCGTCGCGCGTGATAGGCGTCCGCTGATAGTTCGCCGCGCTCGAATTGCTCGTCGAGAGCAGCAATTTGCGCGATCAGCGCTGCGCTCTCAGCCTCGACCGCCGGCGCCGATGCATCGCGCCGATTCAGCCACCAGATCGCGCCCGCCGTGCCGAGCAGGAGCGCTAATGCGCTGAAGATCACGACGACGAGCGCGAGATCGGCCGAGGCAGCGCCAGCCGCGCCAAACGCCACCTTGATCGTGATGTTGGCATTCGCCGCCAGTGGTTCGCGCAGGGCGTAAGTATCGTAACTGCCGCTCTCAAGCACGACTGGCTCGTCACGGCTGAAGCGCGGATCGTCGATTTGCGCGCCGCGCCCCTGTGGCACGTTCACCACAAGCGCGTTCAATTGGTAGCGATTTGGCAAATTGATCAGGAGATTAGCGGCTGCAAACGGCAGCTCATAACTGAATTGCAGCAGCACAACCTCAGACGGAAGCAGCGGCGCGATGCCGATCAAGCGCGGCTGCGGCGAATCGGCCGCCGCGACGCGGAAACGCGCCGCTGACTCAGCAGCGAGCCGCACGTTGCGCGCGCCTACGGGCAGCTCAAAGATCAGCGAGATGCGCCGGTCGTCCTCAGTGCGCTGATCGGTCAGGAAGATGCGATTGCCTGTGTTGCGAATGCGCGCCGCGCCTTGTATGAGCGCGCGATTCGGCGCGACCACGTCCACGAATAGCCGCTGCAGCTCGACGACAACGTTTGACGGATCGGCGCTTGTGCGGAAAAGCGGGAAGTCAATCGTCAAGCGCTCAGGCGCGTCGCCGCTAAGCAGGATCGGCTGGCTGAACTGCATGATGCCGTCATACTCAGCGCTGACGACGTAAACAGCGCCATGTTGCTTCAGCACGTTGTCGAAATGGAAAGTCTGATCGGCGCGCAGCGCGGTCTGGTAGCTGGCGAGTTCGCGCGGGCTATCCCCGCCGGGCGCGATCACGCGCAGCGCGATCGGCTGCCCTGCGGCGAGCGGCGTATCGGCGCGCAGGCTGCCGCTCACAGTGAAGGTCCGCGTCGCGGCGATCGCTGTCGGCTCGGAGAGCGGCGTCGCTTCTCCAGCGGCAGCGAGCGGCGCATTCAGCGCAGCTGCAAGGGCGGCGCGCTCGCGCGGCGGTCGCGACAGCAGCTCAGCAGAGTCCCACGAGAGCGCGCGCAGAAAGGCGATAGCGGCGTAGCGATCCGCTTCGCTCAAATCAGTGAAGACGTGATTTGGCGCGCTCGGAATGCCTTGCGTCAGCGCTTGAAAGAGCGCGACGTCGCTCTTAGCGATCAGGCGAGCGGGCTCAGTCAGGTCAGGTACGCGCGAGTCGCCCTTTCCGGCTGCGCCGTGGCAGGCGGCGCAACGCGCTGCCCAAATCTCGCTGCCGCGCGCGATCTGCTCAGGCGTGTAGCGAAGGCTATAGGCAAAACTGACCACATCCCAGCGCGCTTGCTCATCCAGACGCGCGCGCCAAGGCGGCATCAGGCAAGTGACCGCGCCGTTGTTGCCGTTAGTTGTCAAGCTGAACCAAGCTAGCGGCGTCTTGCCGCGATTCTCAGGATTGGCGAGGCGCGGTCGGCAGCTGAAAGCCGCTGCTGACGGCCCATCCCACTCGCCCGCCAAGCCGTGGCATTGCGCGCAGCCTTGTGCGTCGCCGAAGATGCGCGCCCCGCGCGCCAGATCGACGCGCGCAGGCGGTCTGCCGAGATCAGGCGGCGGAGTCGGCGTGACGGTCGGCAAGGGCGCAGTGCGCAAGATCGGCGGCTCGCCTGCCAGCCCGCTGCAGGCAGAAAGAATCAGGATGAGCGCGCCGAGTAGCATCCGTGAGATGACCTGTGAGCGCATCGAGATTTCAGCTCTCAGCTCTCGAGCGGCGCGCAGCACGGATAGCAGCCTCAAGCGTGGCGTCGCGCTCTGCTTCAAGGCGCTGTAAAAGTTGCGCGCCGCTCGAGAGCTGAGAGCTGAAATCTCGATGCGCTCACAGG
>JAGHYP010000038.1 GCA_017743585.1 Chloroflexota bacterium | reverse complement strand
GGCCGTCAACCTGCGTGTTGGCAGGCATGACAGCACGTCCGACCAGCTGCGCTGTGCCGTCTTGCGCCAAAGCCCCTCCTGCGCTCAGAAGCGCGCTGATGAGCAATACGAGCCCTGAGAATGCACAACGCGTGCCGAATCCGCGCATTGCCTCACATGCCTCCGCTGCCGAAGCTCATGTAGGCAATTGTATGTTGTGCTGGAGATTTATGCTAGGCGCTCAGCGGGGAAATTTTTGAAGCTGCCTGACGCAGCTAGGCACATCAGGCAGCTTCTGTGGCTAGTGGGAGTTACGGCATCCGAACGGGCAAGTCAAAGGTGACCCTTTTGCCCGATTTGAAGATCAGAGTGAGCGTGATGCTATCGCCAGCTTTTAGCTCGCGCTTCATCTGCATCAGCATGATGTGCAGGCCGCCTGGCTTCAGCTCGGTCACCACGCCCGGCGGCAAGCTGATGCCCTCGGCGAGCGGCTTCATCTTCGCCATGTTGTTCTCAACGACCGTCTCGTGGAGCTCGACCAAGCCTGCCACGTCCGTCTCGGCCGCGATCAGCACATCCGCTTGGCTGCCCTTATTCTCGATCTTCATGTAGGCCGCGCTGACGCCAAGGCCGCCCTGACCCGCTCGGCTGTGATCGCCGTGGTTGCCATGACCGTGGTCGCCGTGACCGTGGTCGCTGTGACCATGACCGCCTGCCTTGACCGTCGGACGTGCGAAGGCGCCTGTGATCACGATATCGCCTACGCGCGCCTCACCTTTGGCAGCGCTCTTCATCGCTGCCATGCCGTGCGCAGGATTGTCGTTCAGCAGCACCACCTCGAAGGTCTTATCCGCCAACGAACCGACCACAGCGGCCGTGTAAAAACCTCTGTCATCCTCGTCGAAGGTCAGCTTGATCGGCTCCTCAGTGACCGAATCCTCGATCTTGCCGCCGGCAGGCACGATCACCAACTCGAAGGTCGTGCCCTCCAAGGCAAGGTAGTCGGTCACGCCCTTGAAAGCGAGGTTCTCGATGACTTTCTCGCCGTTCAGGAACACGTCCACAGCAGGCGAAGTCGGCGAGAGATGCGCCACGCGCAGATGGGCGCCATGCTCGTGGGCGACGGCGAAGCTCAACGGCAACAGGGCGAGCGCCAAAGCGGCGACCAACAACAGGCTCAACAGGTGCTTACGCATTGTGTCTTTACCTCCCAGTCTTGACTTGATTTCGGAACAGAGCTCATCGGGTTGAACTAGCGACGAAATTGAGACTCAAATTGCGCTCAAGCAACTGAGAGGCATCGCGGCGGCGGCGAGAGCGGCTCAGGGGCGAACAAGACGATGCTTGCGTCCTCAAGAGCGATAGGCAGAGTGAACGGCGCGGTCTCAACGGCATATGTCTGCTCAGGGGTCAAGAAAACGAGCGGTAAGCTGCTCTGGATCGCGCGCGCTGTGTGATGCTGAGCGTCTGCGTGCTGCTCTGAAGGCGCGCTCGAAGTGCCGCACATGAAGTCATCTGCCCAAGCAGGTGAGGATTCTGGCGCGGCAGCGTGGAAATAGAAATACAGCAAGCCGTGCCGCTGACACATCGCAGGCGCAATAAGCGTCAGCGATAGCGCCAACCAAGCGATGAAGGGTAGATAGCTTGCACGTCTGCCGAGCGTTCGATGATACATGCTCATTGAGACCAACTATCATGAATGTAGCGCAGGTCGCCTGCGCTGTCAACTCTGGAATTGACAAGCCCTGTGTGTTGCGCCACAATCTTGAAAGCGCTGATCAAGTCGGTAGCACTGCTTAAACATACTGTGATAGGGGCAACTCGCGATGATCAACGACGTTTTGAAAGATGCTGAAGGGCGGATGAAAAGCGCTATTGCTGCCCTTGAGAACGATCTGAGGGGCATCCGCACAGGACGCGCCAGCCCTGCGCTCGTTGAGAAACTGCAAGTGGAATACTATGGCACGCCGACTCCGCTTTACCAGATGGCGAACATCAGCGCGCCTGAGGCGTCGCTGATCGTGATTAAGCCGTTCGATAAAAACACCATCAAAGACATTGAAAAGGCGATCCGAGCTAGCGAGCTAGGCTTGAATCCATCTAACGACGGCACGATCATCCGCTTGTCCTTGCCGCCACTGACTACTGAGCGCCGCAAGGAGCTGGTGAAGTTCGTCCAGCACCGTCTTGAAGAAGCGCGAGTCGCTGTGCGCAACGTGCGCCGTCATGCCATTGAAGAGTTGCGCGAGTACGAGAAAGAGAGCTTGATCTCAGAAGATGAGTCGCGCAGCGGTCAAGAGAGCGTTCAAAAGCTGACCGACCGCTACATCGGGCAGATCGACGAGATCGGCAAGCGCAAGGAGCAAGAGATCATGGCGGTCTGAGCGCTGGTGCGTGCGTCTTTGCTAAACGTACAGGGTAGGTGATGCTGCTTTATGAGCGAGAGCCTTGCGCCATTGCCGGAGCGTATTCCTTACCACGTCGCGATCATCATGGATGGCAACGGACGCTGGGCAAAGGCGCGCGGCTTGCCGCGCCATGCAGGGCATCGCGCAGGCGTGGAGAATCTGCGTCGTGTTTTGCGCGCCTGTGCTGAGTTCGGCATCCGCGTGCTGACGGTCTACGCTTTCTCGACCGAGAACTGGGGCAGGCCTGCCGATGAAGTGCGCGGCTTGCTGAACATCCTGCGCACGGTCATTGACCGCGAGTTCGATACGCTGAACGCTTATGGCGTCCAGCTGCGGCACATCGGCAACTTGGAAGGACTCTCGCCTGAGCTGCAGCAAAAAGTGCGCAACGCCATCGAGAAGACGCGCAATAACGATCAGTTGATCCTCAATCTGGCTTTCAATTACGGCGGGCGCGATGAGATCATCCGAGCTATGCGCCGCATCGTGCGCGATGGCATCCCGCCTGAGCAGATCGACGAGACGCTCTTCAACTTCTACCTCGATACAGCTGGCATGCCCGACCCTGATCTGATCATCCGCACAGGCGGCGAGATGCGCATCAGCAACTTCCTCATCTGGCAGAGCGTTTACGCTGAATACTACACCACGCCAAAGTTTTGGCCCGACTTCGACAAAGAGGAGCTGCTGCAGGCCATTCGCCACTACAATCAGCGCGAGCGGCGGTTTGGCTTGGTGGTGAACCCCTAAGCGCAGCCATGCTCCGCACACGGCTTCTGAGCGCCGCCGTCTTCATCCCGATCGCTATTGGGCTGATGTGGGTTGGCGGCGCGCTCTACACAGCCGCGCTGATGGTCGCGCTCGCTGTGTGCGGCTGGGAATTCTCTCGGCTGCCGTTGCGCGCTGAGCTGCGCTTGAACGCTGTGCTGACCATCAGCGGCATTTTGGCGCTGATGAGCGTTCAGGCGTTTCAGCTGCACAAGCTGCTCATGCCGACTCTTAGCCTGATCTTGTTCAGCAACTTGCTCATGATGGTCGGGCGTTATGGCGCCGAAGAATACGCCGCGCTTCGCTTCGGGCTGAACGTGGCGGCTGCGCTCTACATCGGCGGACTAGGGATGCATTTATTGGCGCTGCGCCAGCTTGAGCATGGCAACTATTGGCTGATTCTGACGGTCGTCAGCACGGGCATGGGCGATGTCGGCGCTTACATCATCGGCAGTTGGCGCGGCAAGCACAAGCTGGCGCCGAAGCTCTCGCCGAATAAAACATGGGAAGGCTACTTTGGCGGCGTCCTGTTTGCCGCGCTGACAGGGGTATTGTTGGCGTTGTTCTTCGCGCCTGTGGTGCGCCCGCGCGAAGGCGCGCTGATCGGCGTCTTGGTCGGCGCGCTCTCGCCGCTCGGCGATCTAGCGATGTCCGCTTTCAAGCGCAGCGCAGCCGTCAAAGATTTCGGCAGCATTGTGCCAGGCCATGGCGGCGCGCTCGACCGTTTCGATACGCTTCTAGTCGGCGGCACGCTCGGCTACTACTGCATCGCGTGGTTTATGCTCGGCACATTTTAGCACGCTCTGATATCCTCTCAACCGAGAGCGCGCAGCTAAAATTAGTGTCAGAGTCTTGCCTTGCCACTTGAATCTGGCTTCACGCCTGCGGCGACGCTCGCATGGGCCGCAAGAATCCCTGTTTAAGATGCACGGCTCGGCTAGGCGCTCTCAGATTCGGCGCTGAGCGGCTCGGCTCTGGCACGGCGCTCCATCTCTTCGGGCGCAGACATGCCCATCAGCTTGAGTAGGCGCGCGAAGACGATCTTCGCCGCCTTGTAGAAGCGCAGGCGCGCCGCCGCCATTGGCGCAGGAATTTCCTCTTGGTCGCTGATCACGCGCACGCGGTCGTAGATAGGGTGAAACATGCCCGCCAGATCGAGCGCGAAGATGGCAATCGCCTGCGGCTGCATCTCGGCGATGGCGCGATTGATCACTTCAGGTGTCTCGAGCATTTTCTTGAGCAGCGCCAGCTCAGCCTCGCCTAACAGACTCAAATCGGCGTTCTGGTCGCTGAGACCGCGCTCTGCGGCGCGCCGCAGAATGCCCGCACAACGCACGTGCGCGCTCTGAATGCGATAGACAGGGTTCTCGTCGCCTTGTGCGCGCGCCAGATCGAGATCGAAGCTCATCGCCGTGTCCGGGCTTTGCGCCAGCATGAAGTAGCGCACGGCATCGGCGCCGACTTCGTCAATTAGCTCGTCCAGCTCCACAAAATCGCCGCGCCGCGTGGACATCCGCCGCGCCTCGCCGCCTTCCACCAGCTCGACCATCTGATGGATAACTGTGCGCACGCAAGATGGATCGTAGCCGAGCGCCTTGACGCCTAACAAGACCTGCGGCGCAGTCGCCGCGTGATCTGCGCCGAAGACATTCACGATCAGATCGAAGCCGCGCTCCAGTTTGTTGCGATGATAGGCGATATCAGGCAGACGATAGGTCGGCTCGCCGCTGCGCTTGACGATCACACGATCTTTCTCATCGCCCAGCGCTGTGGATTTGAACCATAGCGCGCCGTCTCGCTCATAGGCGAGGCCGCGCGCGCGCAGCGCCGCAATGGTCTCCTCCACTGAGCCATCTTCGTACAAGCTATCTTCTCGGAAGAAGACATCATGCACGATGTTGATGCGCCGCAAACTGCTCTTCAAGCGATAGAAGATGCTCTCCGAGGCGAGCTGACGGAAGCGCTCGACGGGTGCGTCGCGCAGCGAATCGCCGTAGATGGCGGCTAGAGTCGCGGCGATCATGCGGATGTATTGCCCTTTGTAGCCGTTTTCAGGGAAGGTATTCGGCAAGCCGAGCATCTCGAGGTAGCGCGCTTGCACGCTGGCGCCGAGGACGTTCATCTGCTGGCCAGCGTTGTTGTAATAGTACTCGCGCGTGACGGTGTAGCCAACCGCTTCGAGCAAATTGGCAATCGTATCGCCGATCACGCCGCCGCGAATGCGATGCACGCTGAGCGGGCCAGTTGGGTTGGCGCTGACGTACTCAACTTGCGCGCGCTTGCCCGCGCCATCTTCTTGCTGAAAGACGCGCTCCCCTGCTGTGAGGATGTAATCAACCTGCGCCGCCAGCCACGCCCGATCGAGGCGGAAATTCAGGAAACCGGGCGGCGCGATCTCGGCGCTGCCTAAGAATGGCGCATCGGGCAGGTGCGCGCGCACGATCTCAGCGATCTGCATCGGCGGCTTGCCCGCCAATCTTTGCACCTGCAACGCGACCGCTGAGGCGTAGTCGCCATGCTCAGGGCGCTTGGGCGGCTCAATTTTCAGCTCGGGGATTGGAAAAACGGGCAGGCTGCCATCGGCTTGGGCATCCTGCAGCGCCTGATGGACAAGCGCAGCAAAGGCGATAGGTAAAGGCTTCACGATTTCTTCGCTCTCCGAACAGCAATAGACACTCCGTTACGTGATTGTAACGCACTTTCGCCCAGCGCATGCGTACGAAAGTTTGCGCTAGGAATTCTTCAAAAAGTGGAGTAGAATGCGTTCTACCTTTTAGGCGAAAACAGCGCCATGACAGCATACGCTGACAGCGGAAAACTGGTCGGCAAAGAACTGGCAGCCGCTGCGCTTGCATCGAAGGACAGTGTTTTTTTGCAGGCGCATCGCACAACGCTCTACCACGCCGATTTTCTCACTTCGCAGGCACTGGCAGATGAGAGCGTAGACCTGATTGTCACGTCGCCGCCATACAACGTCGGCATTGCGTACAGCTCGCATGATGACGCACAAGACTACGAGGCGTATCTCGATTTCTCCGAGAAGTGGCTGACGCATGCGTATCGCCTCAGCCGACCGGATGGGCGGCTGTGCATGAACATTCCGCTCGATAAAAACAAGGGCGGCCAGCAGAGCGTGTACGCCGACGTGACGACCATCGCCAAAAAAGTCGGTTGGAAGTATCACACCACGATCATCTGGAATGAAGGCAACATTTCACGGCGCACTGCTTGGGGCTCGTGGATGAGCGCCTCGGCGCCTTTTGTGATCGCGCCGGTCGAGGTGATTGTGGTAATGTACAAAGAACGTTGGCGGAAAAAGCGCAAGCCGCAGCCTGTGAGCGATATCACGCGGCAAGAGTTCATGAAATGGACGAATGGCGTCTGGGTCTTCAGCGGCGAGAGCAAAAAGCGCGTCGGGCATCCTGCGCCATTTCCGCGCGAGCTGCCGCGCCGTTGCATCAAGCTGTTCAGTTTCGTCGGCGAGACCGTGCTTGATCCGTTCGCTGGCAGCGGCACAACCTTGATCGAGGCGCACGAGAACAATCGCGTGGGCATCGGTTTCGAAATTGCGCTTGAGTATTGCATGCTAGCAAAAGCGCGCTTAGAGGCATTATGGCGCCAAGACAAGCTGATCTGATCAAGCAATATTTTGAGCGAAATCCTAATCGCGACATTCCGCATCCTGAGGTCGTAGACTGGGCTACAGCTGAATACACGCGGCTGACAGGCAAGGTCTTCCGCGATCCTGACCGCGCCATTCGCAAGTTGCATCAGGAAGGCTTCTTGATCAAGGTCGCGAAAGGCGTGATCGCTACGATCCTGAGCTTGTACATCAGCGCCAGCTCGAAGATTT
The DNA here is from genome assembly GCA_017743585.1 of Chloroflexota bacterium. Classification (GTDB taxonomy): domain Bacteria; phylum Chloroflexota; class Anaerolineae; order Aggregatilineales; family UBA2796; genus CP2-2F. The sequence continues at coordinate 7,568 of JAGHYP010000038.1, read as the reverse complement.
CACGCCTGAAGTGCACGAGGCAATTTTCAAGCGCGATTGCTACCGCTGCGTGATATGTGGCTTAGGGCGCGCTGATGGAGTTGAAATCCACGCCGATCACATCGTGCCGAAGGATCGCGGCGGGCGCGCTACGCTTGAAAACGGTCAGACGCTCTGCTCGAAGCACAACTTTCTGAAGAAGAACTACAGTCAGACTGAATCGGGCAAGCGCTTCTTCATACGCTTGTATCGCAGGGCGCTTGCGATAGGTGATCAGCACATGATCGCTTTTTGCCGACAAATTCTGGCGACCTACAAGCAGTTTGGGATTAACAGTCACATCGAGTGGCGCGAATAGGCCTCCTCAGCGTGCATTCGCTGTTGACTCAGCCTTTGCTGCGTGCCAAGACAAACGCGCGCATATGATTGCACTGCTAGACTTGAGCCTACATCGCGCGCTGCAGCGTCGTGGCGCGACCTGTCATGCTCGCTTGCGCAGTTTGGCGGCGCCCAGCGATGCTCAGGGATCGCTGAGGTTAGCGACTTCAGCCCGCGCCTGCTGAACGCGCGCGTCTGGCATCTTATCTCTGCTCGTCACGGTGTCCTACTGTAGGCCTGCCCTTTCCGAGCTCGCACGGCGCGCCTCAGATGACGCCAAGAAGCATGGCGAGCAAAAAAGCGCCGCTGAACAACGCAGTGAGCAGCACCGCGCCGATCCACGGATAGATTTCCGGATCGAGAATCACGCCGCGCCGCCGCGCCACACGCAACGGCAAGCCAAACACTGACCAGAACAAAATGCTGCCCACAATGACCGCTGACACTGGAAACAAGATGCCGCTGATCGACCAATTCACGTTGCCCTGCTCATCAGCGGTCAGCGGGCGAGTCAAGCTGAACAGGATCAGCGCCGCAATGCCTGCCAGTAGCACGCCGACAATCAAGCTGGCAATCGTCACGCGATACGTGAAGCCGCGATCGATCTCGAGCGGCGCCCCAGCGTCTTGCTCAGGCGCGCCTGCCTGCGTCTGCGAGTCTGTATCGTGCATGAATTGAACATCCCTCTTGCGGCAATTTTCGCCAAAGCGCTCAGAACTGCCCAATCATTGAGCGCGGCACGCTCAGCCATTGTGCGTTGTCAGACGGCTGAAAATGACTTGGTCGCCAACAGCGGACGTCGCCTTGATCTCATTGCGCTTCAGGTCGAGCAAGCGTAAGGTCATCGAGTAAACGAAGCGCTCAGGCAGGTCGGCATCTTCAACAGGCACGTACATTTTTGATTCGCCCTGCACTGAGAGCCGATTGTCCATCATCCACCACTGCCCAAGAATGCGCATCTCCACAGGCATCCCGCCTTCTTCAGTCACCACAAGCCCGATCGCCTTGCCGCTCGGCTCAAACAAGAACTGCCCCTCGCCTGAGATGCCGTTACGCGCGTTGTGGAAGGTGACGCGCCACTCCCCGGGCAGCCATTCGGCAGCTTCGTCAGGATCGACCAGATTTTCGTCAGGCGCTGCATCAGGATCGCCGCCGACCAGCGCGATCAGCTCGCGCAATGCCTGCTCGTAGCGTGCTCGGCTGAAATCCAACACAGGCGCGCCCGCCAAGAGCGGCTCTTGGTCGCGCAGCAGATAGGTCTGCTGGCGCTGTGCCACGATGATCGACCGTTTGCGCTCGACCGCCACGCGCACCTGATCGAAAGTCTCAGTGCTGGTCGTGGCCGTCGGCGAGAGAATCAGCACGAAGTGATCGGACTCGACGATGCCCTGTATCTGATCAAGGCGGCGCGTCTCGGCGCTGACTCCCTCCACCGATTGGTCAATCCAGACATTGAGTCCGCGCCGCATCAGATCAAGCGCCAGTTTGCTCGCCAAGTGCGTATCGGCGTAGCAGTAACAGATATAAATGGTCATCAGATCAGCAACTTCCTTCCCGATGCCAAGCCGTCACAAACCCTTGCACACTTTGCGAGATGACGCGTCCATCAATCACGGCGCGCACATTGATGTACACAGGATATTGACCGGGCAATTTCAGGTCGAGCGCGTCAACGTAGACCGCAACGGGCTGCCCAAGGCGTGGACGCGGCGGATCGACCTCCACGAGCAGCCGTCCGTTGTTCACAGGCAGGATCGTCAGCTCTAAATTGGCGGGATAGCCGATGTTGTGGACAGTGAACGTGCCAAGCTTGAGGCGGCGTGGGCAGAACAGCGAGAGCTCGGCAGTCAGCGCGTCATTGACGAGCCGCAGGCGCGGCAGGTAGCGGCTTGGATAGCGCCGCATGCGCTGCAAGGCGTAGTAGGCTTCAGTTGGCTCGCCGTTGTGCCGCAGCAAGCTGAACCAACGCATGTGATTGCACGGCTCTAGCCAATCTATCTGCTGCCAGTTCATGTTCCACACGAACATCGGGCCTGCCCAAGCCCAGTGCCGATGCGCGTACTCAAACGCGCGCACGAGGTACTCAGCCTGCTGCTTGCCGCTGACCGCCATCCAAGCGAAGCCCCTGAAGGCGGGGTCGTGGTTGCTGCAGTGGAAGCCGTCTTCGCGCGGATCGCGCAGCCAGCCGAACTCGGTCAGCCAGACCTGCTTGTAGATGCCGTATTTTTCCATCAAGGCGCGGATGCGCTCCACGCGCCTGAAGACCAGCGGCTGTGCGCCGAACGGATCGGCTTCGGGCGGCAAATTGTAGCCATACGGATGATAGCCGAAGGCATCGAAGTAATCGGCGGCGCCGTTCTCGAACATCTCGCGCGCGTAATCGAGATCGTCAATCGCCATGCGGTCAGGCGTGGTGAGGGTCGGCGCCAAGCCGCCCGAGACCACGATCAAGCTCGGCTTGATGCGCTTGATGGTCGTGTAGGCGACGCGCAGCACTTGCACGTATTGCCGAGCGTTCGGCTGACGTCCGCCCCATTCATGGCTCAGATTCGGCTCGTTGTGAATTTCAACCGCCTCGATAGGCGCGGCAGCGATGGCACGCGCGCGCTCAGCAATCGCCTGACGAAACTGCTCCCAATCCTCAGGATAGCCTGTATCGAGACGATACAAGACGCGCTTGCCGCGAAAGGCGTAAGCGGACTCGACCGTGTAGACTTTCACCCAATCCACGCCGAGTCGCGTCACCCAATCTGCCGAGACGTTCGTATTCGGCCCGTAGTGAACTCCGAAGCCGATGTGCGTGGTCTCCTCTTGCGCTGCGCTGGGCAGATAGCCGCTGAAAGCGCTGACGATCGCCGCAAGCAGAGCGCCGAGCCGCTGCAGGTACTTCCTGAGCCGCATTGCCTCGCCTCAACCTGCCAATGCTGCCAAATAGTCTACCGCAATTTGGCGAGCAGCGCGCAGAATCGGCTCAGCGGCGCGGCGGACGCTTGGCTGCGCTCGGCTTTTTGCGTTGCAGTGAACGCGGGGGGCGCGGCTTGCTGCTCGGCTTCGCAGGACGGCGCGGCGGGCGAGCAGGCTGTTTTTCGCTTTTGGTGCGTTCTGGGCTCTCAGCGCTGTGCGACGGACGTCCATTGCGGCGCAATGATTGCGATTTTTTGGCAGGGCGCGGCACAAAGCGACGCGGCGTCATGGTCAGGCTGTAAGCGAATGCCTTCAGTGTGGCGACCTCCGTCTCAGTCAGGTGACGCCACTCGCCGGGGCGCAAGTTGCCGAGCGAGAGCGTGGCGAAATGCGTGCGCACTAGGCGTTGCACAGGGTAGCCGAGCGTATCCGCCACGCGCCGAATCTGACGCTTGCGCCCTTCGGTCATCGTGATCTGCAAAGTGCTGGTTTGCGCGTTGCGATCCAGCACTTTGATCTCCACAGGCAAGGTCATGCCGTCGTCCAGCATCACACCGCGCGACCAAATCTCAAGCGCCTCATCAGGGATGTACCCTTGCACAGTCACCTCGTAGACCTTCGGCTTTTGATAGCGTGGGTGCGTCAGGCGCTCAGCCAAGTCGCCGTCGTTGGTCATCAGCACCAAGCCTTCGCTATCGGCGTCGAGCCTGCCGGCGGGGTACAGGTGCCCTTCAATTGGGATCAGGTGACGCACGGTCAGGCGCGTCTCTTGATGTTGCGGCGTGACGGCCGTCACCACGCCCACCGGCTTGTTGAGCATGATGTACAAGCGCGGCGTGTTGATTTTGAGAGGCTCGCCGTCTACGCGCACATCGTCCACGCTCAAGTCGGCACGGTCGCCGAGAATAGCGCGCCTGCCGTTGATCGTGACGCGCCCTTGCTGAATGAGCAGCTCCGCCTCGCGGCGCGAAGCGATGCCCGCTCGCGACATGAGTTTCTGCAAACGCTCGACCGCCATGTCGCTCCCTCAATGCTCCACGCGCAGGTTACCGTTGCCGGCCACCACACGCCCAACTGACCAGCCTTGCGCGCCGCGCGCCGCCAGTTCATCTAACAGGGCAGGGGCGCGGCGCGCCGTGACCGAAAGCAGCAAACCGCCGCTCGTCTGCGGATCGAAGAGCAACATGCGGGCTGGGTACGGCAAATCCTCAGCGAAGGTCACATGCGGCTCGTAGTAAGCGCGATTGGCGTTCGCGCCGCCGGGGAAACATCCCGCCTCAGCGTAGCGCTGCGCGCCGGGCAGCCACGGCAACGCGCTGTAGCTGAAGACAATATCCACGCCGCTCAGAGCCGCCATCTCGCGCGCGTGACCGAGCAGCCCGTATCCCGTCACGTCGGTCGCGGCATGGACGCCGACCGCTTGTGCAGCCTGCGCTGCCGCGCGATTCAGGCGCATCATGCTCTGCACGGCGGCGTCCACATCAGCGGGCGCCGCAAGGCCACGCTTGAGCGCCGTCGTGATCACGCCCGTGCCGAGCGGCTTGGTCAGGATCAGCACATCGCCAACTTGCGCGCCGCCTTTGCTCAGCACGCGCTGCGGATGCACAATGCCCGTGACCGCCACGCCATACTTCGGCTCATCATCCCTGATGCTGTGCCCGCCGACGATGGCGCCGCCACCTGCGCGCAAGCTGTGCGCGCCGCCGCGCAAAATCTCAGCGAGAATGGCGCTATCCAAGTTCTCAGGGAAAGCGACCAGATTGATGCCGAACAACACCTCGCCGCCCATAGCGTAGACGTCGCTCATGGCATTGGCGGCGGCAATCGCGCCAAAGGCAAATGGATCGTCCACCACAGGCGGGAAGAAGTCCACTGTAGCGATGATCGCCTGCTCGTCGTTCAATTGGTAGACTGCCGCGTCGTCGGGCGCCTCTAAGCCGACCAGCAGGGCGGGGAATTCGGCGGCGGGGAAACTAGCAGCTAGCGGCTGCAGCATGTGGGCCAGCTGGCGCGGCGAGAGCTTTGCCGCGCAGCCCGCGCAGGCAGCCAGCGCGGTCAGTTTGATCGGTTGTGCGGAGCCGGCCATATAAAAAACACAAGCAGCCCTTTCTTTTGTGGGCAATTATAGCGTCTGGCGCGCGCCTTCGGGCAACAATCAAAGATCAGTCAAGAGCCTGTAAAAAACCTGTAAAAATCGAGGCGTTCAGGCGAGTGCGCAGCGGCACTTTGTTGACTCGCTCGCGCGCTTGCCCATAAACTAAAAGCATCAAACGCTGCGCGCGAGGAGTGAAACAGAACGCGCGAAGGCGTGCGAGAGAGTTACAAAGGCCAAGATAGGTGGAGGGTGAGCAATGGGGGCTCCGCGAATTCAGGCGGATTACGACGCGCTCGATCAGATTGCCGCCAACTTCAGCAGAGAGGCGGATCAGACCCGCCAGTTGTTACAGGTCGTGAGGTGCTGCGTTGATCAGCTGCGCAACGGCGCCTGGGTCGGCAGGGGCGCTGATAGCTTCTACGAGGAGATGGAAGAAGTGGTCAATCCTGCCATGGAGCGCATGATGCGGGCATTGGCAGATGCGGCCTCGGCGACCAAGCGCGTTGCAGACGCACTGCGCAAGGCGGAGGAAGAGGGCTGCGCGCTGTTCAGCTAAGCGAAGTTCAAGTCAGAGATGAAGATGACTCAGGAGGTTTGCCATGAACGGCATTGACGTCCAGATGGACTACGAGGTCGTCGAGCAGATGATCAAGATTTTCGACAACGGCGCCAATCAGCTGACGGAGACCATGCAGGCGATGCAGGCAGTGGCGCAGAAGATGCGCAGCGGCGCGCTGCTGGGCCTAGGCGGCGACGACTTCGCTGATGCGTTGGAGAAAATCCTTGCCCCGCGCATCCAGAAACTAATCGACAAGTTCAGGGAACTGTCGTGCGATGTGAAGTTCGCCAAAGATGCCATTCAGCGTGGCGATATGACAGCACGTGGTCGCTTCCTATGATGTGTGACAGTTGGTCACAGCAAGGAGAATTGAGATATGGCCATCTTCACGTTCATCGCCAGTCAGATCGAGGAGCAAATTCAGCAGTTCAGCCGTCAGGCGAATACCTGCGAGCGCGTTTTGGGCAACATCCGCGCGGGCGCGCAGCCTATCCAGAACGGCGCATGGATCGGCAAAGGCGCTGAGGCGTTCAAGGCTGAGCTCGTCCGCCGCGTCATCCCGCAGATGATGGAGCTGATCGCTGCGATCATGGGCTTCGGCAACAAGCTGGGCAACGCGCTCAACATCATGCGCAACGCCGACAAGATGGTGCAAGGCATTGTCGGTCAGTTGGCAAGCACTTTCGAGAAGATTTTCTAGATTCTCCAATTCCGCGTCAATCGGTGAGCAGTGGCTAGAAGGGGGGAAGCTCGTGGCAGACGTTGCAATGGATTATGAGGTCGTCGGGCGCATGGCGAAGATTTTCGGCACCTCAGGCGAAATCTTGAAGACGGTTGGCAACGTGCTGGAAGTCGCCGCCAAGGTTCTGAAGACGAGCGCGATGTTCGGCTTGGTCGGCAATATGGCGCTGGCGTACTACCTCGATAACATCGCCACCAAGTGCAAGACGCTCTCGGAGACCTGCATCGAGATGGATAACGACCTGCAAGGCGCGATCAGGGCGCTGCGCGACGGCGACTACAGCGGCTCAACGCGCTTTGTCTGATCGCCCGGCGCGCTACATGGTCACATGATGTGAGCAACAGCGCCCGTACATCCACGGGCGCTGCTTTTTCTCGCCTATTCCGTCGCGATGCTCTGATCCACTTGCTGATTGACAGGCACGATCTTGACGAATTCCTTGTCCCAGCGCTTCAGGATCTCATCAATGCGGCGCGCCTCAGCGTGCTGATTGCTATCGCTCAGCACCTCGCGGTAAGCGCACAGCAGATCGTGCAGGTTGGCGGCGTCGCTTGCATCCACGGGCATGATCTTCACTTTCGCGCCTTGCGCCAAGCGCCGCTTGAGCGCCGCCTCATCAAAGCCCAGCTCGGGGCGCAGCCGCACATAGACCACGCCGCCCGTCATGCCGCTGCATATCCACGGCCCCGGATCGCCTAGCACCACAGCGCGACCTGCCGTCATGTACTCAAAGGCAAACCCCTTGATGTTGGCGCGGCTGGCGAGGAAGCCTAGCTCATCGCGCAGTCTTTCGGTCAGCTCGCCGCCGATCACCACATCAGCCCCTGAGAGACGCACGCCGGCGCGGCTATCTGCGTTGCCTTGCACAAAGAATTGCCCGCGTTGCGCGCCATAGGCAAAGCTCTTGCCGA
>JAGHYP010000037.1 GCA_017743585.1 Chloroflexota bacterium | reverse complement strand
GGCGAAGCGCGTGGACTCGTCCAGCTCGTAGAGCGCCGCGTATCGGCAGCCGAAATCTGTTGTCAGAACTTGCAGCGCCCATTGGATGACGTCCTGCCCGCCTTGTGAGCCGTTGCTGAGCGCAAAATTGATGCGCGCTGAGGCGCGAATAGCCACCTGGCGCGCATTGGTCAGCAGATCGAGCTGCTCGCGCATCTGGGTCAGTTTGGCGATGATATCTTCTTGCTGGCGTTCAAGGTCGCTTGAGTCCGAAGAGAGATTGACCAGCGTGCTGGTCAGCGTCGCGATCAAAATCGAGGTGAGCGAGACCCCCAGCACAGCAATCCCAATCGTGATCAAGCGTCCGAGTAGGCCTTTAGGGGTGCCATCCAGCTCGCCCAGCAGGACTGTCTGCACGCCCCACCAAAAGTTCTAATTGTTAAAGCGCTCGTTCTGCGCGCCTTCGGCGCTCATCAGCGCGGCGGCGCCCAGCGCGACCAGCACGAATGCCGTGAAAGCAGCGCGATAGAGCAAGACGAACTCAGGTGCGCTCAGCAGGCGGATGCTCTGCAGCCGTCCTTTGCGCTCGCCTACAATCAGGCGCACCAAACGCCCGATCCGCAGCAAGGTCAGCAGGCGCGCTGTGAAGTTGAGCGCAGGGAATGGCGCAGAGATCGCCACCAGCGGCAGCGAGATGAAGATGTCGAAGAAGCGGCTGCGAAAGTAGGCGAGGCGATTGTTGACTAGTAACAGGCGGAAGGCAAATTCGCTCGAGAGCAACAGCGAGCAGATCAGGTCAACCTGATCGTAAGGCTGCCTCAGGCGCGGACTCGGCTCGAGCAAGGCGAGGACGTTGACTGCCACGCTCACGGTCAGGATGATGATGCGGATGTAGCGCAAGAGCGCGGTCAGATCGCCGATGCCGATGCGCTCGCCGAGCTTGATCATGCGCTCATCCAGCGTCTTTTGGCGGATGATCGCCTCGATTTCGCGCTTGCGGCGCATCATGCGCTCATATTTTTGCCACAGCGCCTCGATCTTGAGCGCGCTCTTCATCAATGGTGAGCGGATCGCCAGCGGCAACTAGTTGATTGAACGTGCGCTCTGCCGCGCGAATCTGGCGCAAGACTTTGCCCAGCTCTTGATCAACTTCCGCCAGCATTTTCTGCAGCAGTGGCAGGCTGCATTCCCAGAACGTCCATTGTTTCAAGCGAAGCCGTTGCGAGTTGAACATATCCGCTCACCTCTTACACAACGCATTAAGCAGGTTATAAGCAAGCTGCATTAAGCAAATGTTATAAGCAGCGAGCGACAAAAAGGGCAGTTCGTGCGAACTGCCCTTGCGCAACTCGGACTAGCGCTTGATTCGCTTGACTCACTTGAGCGCTTCGACAATTGCGCTGACGTTGTGACGCACCTTGCCGATGTAGGTCGCCGTCTCGCCCTTCGCGCTCAGCGAGTCGGCGATCAGCGTTTTGCCGAGCGCCACGCCTGCTTCGCGCGCGATCAACTCCATCAAACGCGGGCTGCTCGTGTTATCGGGGAAGACGGCTTTCACGCCGAGCGCCTTGATCTCTTCGATCAGCTCTGCGAGCGCGCCCGCCGCAGGGTCAGCCTCTGCTGTGGTCACGCCGAGCGGACTCATCGTTCGGAAGCCGTAGCGCTCAGCGAAGTAAGCGAACGAGTTGTGCGGCGTCACCAAGATGCGATTCGCTTCAGGAATCTGAGCGACCTGCTCGCGCACAAAGCGATCCAGCGCTGCGAGTTCGTCGAGATATGCTTTGGCATTGCTGCGATAGACGCTCGCGTTGGCGGCGTCAAGCTCGATCATCGCGTCGCGGATGGCGCGCACCATCGCCTGCGCATTGGTCACGTCCGTCCAGATGTGCGGATCGAACATGCCGTGCTCGTGCTTGTGCTTGTGATCGTGACCGTGGTCGTGGTCGTGATCATGCTCGTGCTCCTTCTCGAGCAACCCCAGCACTGCCAAGCGCACGGGCTTGCCTTCCACCACAAAGCGCCGCGTGACATTCATCGCCTCAAGATCAATTTCGACCACCTCGCCAGCGGCGGGATCGGTGACATACGCCAGATTGCGCACGGTCGCCAGGCCTGGACGCGGCACGCGCTTGCGGAAGACGAACGGCGTGACTGCCTCGATGCTCGCCTCAATCCGACCTGTCATGGCGTCAATGCGATGCACGCTGCCATCTGTTGTCACTGCGATGATCTTCTCGCCTGTCTCAGCGTCAAGCCGGAAAGCAGAGTAGCGCATCGGCAGTGTGATCGGCGTCAGCGTGCCCGCGATTGGGTCAATGCGCACCAAGCCTGTCTGACCGAAGTTGCCGATGAAGAAATTCTGCTTCTCGTGTCCGATGATCAAGCCGACTCGCGTGCCGCTTGGCGTCTCAGGCGCGTAGCGCAGGCTCTTGACGCTGAACGCATCGCCCTTGCGCTCCAGCACCAAGACGCGATCTGCGCAGCCGAAGACCGTGAAAGCGCCGCTGCTCGCCTCGCCGTGCAAACCGGGACACTGATCGGCGAAACTGGCGACCACGTTATCGCGCATATCGCGCACTTCAATGCCGAGCGGCAGCTCGTAATCCATGTTCTGCGTATCTGGCACGCTCAGCACGATGCGATCGCCGAGCGGCACTGCCACCCCGTGATGCGGACGCGCGGTCTTGAAGGTGAGTATCTCTGCCTCAGCCGATTCGAAGTTGCGCTCGGTCAGCAACATGACCTCGCCGCTGCCGTCATTGAAGATGGCGATCTGCCCTGCGTGCGCGACGTAGTGGATCGGCGTGCGCCCTTCAACGCGGAAGTCGGTCAGGCGTGCCTCGCGCTTGTGTGGATGCATATGATCGCCGTGGTCTTCGAGCAAGATGCCGCTATCCACAGCCGTGATCAGATTAGCATTTGTCTGGATTTTGACGCCGAAACGACCTGTTGGGCTGGTGTAAGGATAAGTCGGCGCGCTAACCTCATAGCGCGCGATGATCTTGCCGTTATCCAGGTCGATCAGCTTGCTGGGCGCTGTCTCGAAGTCTGAGACGAGCAAGCGCAGCATGGTGTTGCTCGCCAAAGGCTGGACGCTATTGGCGAGGCGGACGCGGCGCGCCTTTGAGCCTGAAGCCTCATACAGCCGATCTAGCCAGAACTCAAAGCCTAGCCCGATCTCGAAGATCACATCGGCGTCGGCTAGCGCAACGCTATCCGCTGGACTTGGCTCAAAGGTATGCACGTCACCATCGGCAGGCACGAGTGTGACAATCTCGGCATTCTCGCCGACCACATTCTTGACCAGGTCGGCAATGATGCTGGTGGTCGCCACGATTTTCAACTTGCTATCTGCGCTGACGGGCGACGTCGCCAACGGCGCGAGCAGGAGCGCCATGACAAGGCAGAACACTAACAGAGCGCTGCCTCGACGCCTTGAAGTCAGTCTGTGCATCGGATCACCTCTTGCACCAAACGATACGATGTATCAGGTTCATGGTACTTCGTATCGTGAAGAAGATCAAGGGCAATTCGGTGATGAGCAATGGAGACAGAGCTGCTCGTTGCAGCACGATGAGCAGGTTACAGCGGCTCAGGCGGATTTCTTGAGTTCAGCGAGGCAGCGCGCAAAGGCCTCCTCACCGCTCGCGAAAACTTTGACAGGCTCGAAGCCGCCATACTGCCTCTGCGCAACGGCTTCTGCGGCAAAGCGAACCATTTCCTCCGTAATGCAGGGGTGTCGGGTGATATAATCTGTACCTGACGGCATCTTGCAGCCGTCTGAGAAGAAAGGTTTTGACGATGGCAAAATTGCCCGACTTCAAAAACGAGCCGCTGACCGATTTCAGCCAGCCCGGCAATCGCGCCGCTTTTCAACAAGCGCTTGAATACGTGCGCGGGCAGCTCGGCAAGCACTATCCACTGCGCATTGGGGCTGATACGCTTCAGACGGGCGAGGTGATCCAGTCCATCAATCCGTCGCGCCCTGCTGAGATCGTCGGCACAGTGGCTGCTGGGCGCAAGGAAGATGCCGAGCGCGCCATTGAGGTCGCCGCTGAGGCGTTCAAGCACTGGCAGTACGTGGACGTCGAAGAGCGCGCGCGCTACTTGCTGCGCGCTGCCGCTGAAATGCGCCGCCGCAAGCACGAATTCAGCGCGTGGATGGTCTTTGAGATCGGCAAGACCTGGGCAGAGGCTGACGCTGATACGGCGGAGGCGATAGATTTTCTAGAGTACTACGCAAGGCAGGCGATTCGGCTCAAGCATGCCAGTGAGCAGCTGAACACAATACCCGGCGAGCAATCTGAGCTGCAATACATCCCGCTCGGCGTCGGCGCCGTGATCCCACCGTGGAATTTTCCAAACGCCATCTTGGTCGGCATGACCAGCGCCGCGATTGTGACAGGCAACACAGTTGTCCTGAAGCCTGCCAGCCTCACGCCCGTGATCGCCTATAAGTTCTGCGAAATTCTGTGGAATCTAGGCTTGCCGAGCGGCGTGCTGAACTACCTGCCCGGGCCAGGCAGCGTGATTGGCGACACGCTCGTGGATCATCCGAAGACGCGTTTCATCGCTTTCACGGGCAGCAAAGAGGTCGGGTTGCGCATCTTCGAGCGCGCTGCGAAGGTGCATCCGGGTCAGATTTGGCTCAAGCGCACGATTTTGGAGATGGGCGGCAAAGACGCGGTCGTGGTGGATGAGACAGCCGATCTGGAGGCGGCTGCTACGGGCATCGTGGTGAGCGCTTTCGGCTTTCAGGGGCAAAAATGCTCAGCGGGCTCGCGCGCGATCATCGTGGACGCCGTCTATGAGCAGGTGGCGGCGCGCGTGGTGGAGAAAACGCGCCAACTGACGATTGGCGCGCCCGATCAAGCGCCTGAGATCGATCAAGGCCCTGTCGCAGACGCCAAGGCGATGCAAAAAATCCTCGAATACATCGAGATCGGCATGCAGGAAGGCAAGCTCTTGTGCGGCGGCAAGGCGGTGATGACGCCCGAAGGCGGCTACTTCATCGAGCCGACCATCTTCGGCGACGTGGCGCCGAACGCGCGCATCGCGCAAGAGGAAATTTTCGGGCCCGTGCTAGCGCTCATCCGCGCGCGCGACTACGAACACGCGCTGGAGATCGCCAACAGCACTGAATACGGCTTGACGGGCTCAGTCTACAGCCAGAGCCGCGAGCGCCTTGAACTGGCGCGGCGCATCTTCCACGTTGGCAACCTGTATTTCAACCGCAAATGCACAGGCGCGATGGTCGGCGTGCATCCGTTCGGCGGCTTCAATATGTCTGGCACGGATAGCAAAGCAGGCGGGCCGGACTATCTGCTGCTCTTCACACAAGCGAAATCCATCAGCGAGAAGCTGTGAAGGGCGTGCGCTGCACATCCGCCCATTGTGCTGATGCAAGTGGAAGGCGGCCTCGCGCGACGTCTGCTGTTAGCGGCAGGACTCAAGCCGCGCGGCGCGCGCAGCACCATTCGCCGCGACTCACACTCCCTGTATCTCACGTGCGACAAATGCGTCCAGTGCGGCGCGCCAATCGCGCAGCGCAATGCCGAGCAGCGCGGCAAAGTTATTCTGCAAGGCGGAGTAGGTCGGCGGGCGCGACGGACGGTTGAATTGCGCCTTGACAATCGGCGTGATTGGATATTCCGGCATGCCATAGGCGTCCAAGATGGCGCGCGCGAAGGCGTAGCGCGAGACCGCGCCTTGATTGGTCAGATGATACGTGCCGTAGCGCTCAGTGGCGATCAGGGCGAGGATGCCTTCCGCTAAGTCTTCAGCGTAGGTCGGACAGGCGACCTCATCGGTCACCACTGAGAGCGGCTTGCCTTCGCGCGCCAAGCTGACAATGCGCTGCAAAAAGTTGCGTCCGTTGTGCGCAAAGACCCAAGACGTGCGCACGATGTAATGCTTTGGCACGAGCTGACGCACGATCTGCTCGCCGACGTACTTGCTGTAGCCGTAAGGATTGGCAGGTTGTGGCGGATCGTATTCGCCGTATGGCGTGCCGCGCTCGCCGTCGAAGACTTCGTTGGTGCTGATGTAACACAGCGCCGCGCCGATCCGCTGGCAGGCGAGCGCGACGTTCTGCGTGCCGAAGGCGTTCACGCGCAACGCTTCAGACGGCTGCTGCGCGCAACGATCCACGTCAGTGAGCGCTGCGCAGTGAATCACGACTTGTGGCGCCGCCGCGCCGATGTGCTGTGCCACAGCTTGTCCATCGGTCACGTCCAGCTGGCTATGCGCGACGCCGTGCGCCTCGGGCAAACGCGCCATGAGCGCCCGCCCAACGCCGCCGCTCGCGCCTGTGATCAGCACGCGCATGAGTTGAAGCCTGCTTACCTAATTACATTTGCAATTACATGACAATTGCAATTACATGCGCCGCACGCCTGAATTATAGCACGCGCGCTAGGCACTTGCCTTCCCGCTTGAATCGCTGTAGGCTAGGGCTTGCCTGCCATTTTCACGACCTGTGGAGCGACGCGCCATGACCGAGAGCGAGTGCCCAGTGGATTTTACGTTTGACTTCGGCGGCGCCAGCCGTGAGGAACTGATGGCGGAAGTGCGCGAGAACGTGATCAGCTTGGCGCGCGAGCTGAGCCGACCGCGCGTCACGCGCAAGATGGAGATAACGCGCGGCGACAAGGCAGATGAACAGAGCCAATTGCACGTCACGCGCCGCATGGAGAGCGCGGAGAGCGCCGCTGAACGGCTCTTGGCAGAGCTGAACGAGCAGAAGGCGTTCTTCAGCCGCCAGCTGGAATTCCTAAAGCTGGAGGAGGCGCATTTCGCTGAGCAGAACTTGCCTGTGCCGCCGCTCTTCAGGCGCCTGAGCGAGCGCTTCAATTTCTATTGGCTGTACCTGCCGATTGGCTATCAGGCGCGCCCGAACATGCCTTTCGTGCGCGTAGAGTGCGCCGTTGAGTTCAATCCAGACGCGCCCGACGATCAACGCCCGATCAGCGCCTTGATCCTGCCCGATAGGAAGTTCGTGAACATCCTGCAGACCAGTGCAGAGGCGATTGTGCGCTTGGGCAGCAACTTTGAGTTCGAAGTGTATGCGCCGAGCCTAGGTAGCAGCGCCGCGCTCGGCACAAGCATCGGCGTGCGCGTCGGCCCGTTCAACTATCGCCTTGTGCGCGCGCAGATCGAGCATAGCGGCGAGAAGACGCATAAAGTCTTCTGGCGCGTCAGCGGCGCGGATTTCTTCCGCGAGCATGTGCCGCAATTCGCGGTTGTATTGCAAGTGCCGCGCCATGTGACGACGCTGAAGGTCGCGGCGGCGATGCAGGCCTATTCCGCGTTCAACTTCGCCGCAGCAGGCTTGGGCGAGATCATCGCCTATCTTGGGCAACGGCTCGCCAATTTCTTGCGCTCGGGCGCGCCTGTGCGCGATTTGAGAGAGTATGACCTTTCAGCACAGCTCTGAGATCATGACAGGCCGCGAGCGCCAAGCCGATCGTCGCTGTTGAGAACAATGGACGCGGCGTTTAGAGGCACTGCGCCGATGTCAAGGCGGCTTGCGGCGCTCTGCGCGGCCTTGATCACGATATCCTGACTAGCGACGCTTCTACTTGAGCGCTGGATGGGCGCCAATGAATTCTTGATCGGCGCTTTGAGCTGCCACGTGCGCGTCCTCACCTGCTCAGAGCTATTTCCGAGAGCGAGTCTGCAGCTGGTAGCGCGGCTCATGCTGAGCGAAGGCTAGACAAAGGTTCGCCAGGCGCTCAGCATTGTGCTAAACTTCACAAAAACGCAGCACAAGGATGAGCGCAACATGGCGAGAGCGAAGCGTGTGGTGGTGATCGGCGCTGGCATAGGTGGTCTGACGGCAGGCGCGCTCTTGGCATGGGAAGGCTTCGCCGTGACCGTGCTGGAAGCGCACGTCTACCCCGGCGGCTGCGCAGGCACGTTCTACCACAAAGGGTATCGCTTCGATGCAGGCGCGACGATCGCTGGCGGCTTCCAGGAGGGCGGGCCGCATCAAATTGCAGGCGCGCTGCTGGGCATCGAGTGGCAGATCGAGCGCGTTGAGCCTGCCTGGGTGGTTCACCTGCCCGAGCGCACCATCACGCGCTGGGGCGACGCAGATAAGTGGCGCGAGGAGCGCGCCGCCAAGCTGCCCGAGCTGCGCCATTTCTGGCGGATTCAGGAGCAGGCGGCTGAAGCGGCTTGGCAATTCGCAGCGCGCCTGCCCGAGTATCCGCCATCTTCGCTCGGCGACGTGCTGCGCCTTGCCGCGAAAATTCGCCTCAATCTGATGCTGATCAGCCCTTTGGCGCTGATGAGCATGGGTCAGCTGCTGGACATGCTGGGCGTGCGCGAGCCGAATGCGCGCGCCTTCATTGACGCGCAGTTGCTGATCAGCGCGCAGACCACTAGCCGCCACGCCAATGCGCTCTACGGCGCTATCGCAGTGGATTTGCCGCGAGTCGGCGTTTATCATCCGCGCGGCGGCATCGGCAACATCGCGCGGCAGCTGGCGGAGGCGCTCGCGGCGCATGGCGGACGCATCATCTATCGCCATGCGGTCACCAAAATCGAGCGCCGCGCCGATCAAACTTTCTTGCTGCACACCAATAAAGGCAATGCCTTTGAAGCGGATATCGTCATAGCGAATCTGACGCCTTGGGCGCTGGCTGAGCTTTTGGGCGAGGCGGCGCCGCCTGCCTTGCAGCGCGAAGTGAGGACGCGCCCAAGCACGTGGGGCGCCTTCACGCTCTACTTGGGCGTGCCGAATGACGCGCTGCCGAGCGAGGCTGAGCATTTCCAAGTCGTGCAAGATTTGCGGCGGCCGCTTGGCGAAGGCAACTCGGTCTTCATTTCGATCAGCAGCCCGCACGACGCGACGCGCGCGCCGAGCGGCATGCGCGCTGTGACGCTCTCGACGCACACGGCAATCGCGCCGTGGTGGACGTTGCGCAAGAACGATCCTGATGGCTACCGGCGGCGCGTTGAAGAATATCGCGATAGGCTGCTGGACGCCGCTGAGCGCGTCATCCCGAACGTGCGCAGCGCTGCGCAGCTCGTCTTGCCCGGCACGCCCGCCGCCTTCCAGCGCTTCACGCGCCGGCCGCTCGGCATGGTCGGCGGCTTTCCGTTCGCCAGCTTGCTCACTGTGCGCGGGCCGCGCACGGGCGTCGAGAATCTGTGGCTAGTCGGCGATAGCATTTTTCCGGGGCAAAGCACAGCAGGCGTAACGGCGGGTGCGTTGCGCGTGGCAGCCGAGGTCGTGCGCAGCGTCGCGCGAAGACGTCTGTTCCAAGCAGTGCAGCTCTCAGCGCCTTCGGTAGGCT
Organism: Chloroflexota bacterium; assembly: GCA_017743585.1. Taxonomy (GTDB): domain Bacteria; phylum Chloroflexota; class Anaerolineae; order Aggregatilineales; family UBA2796; genus CP2-2F. The sequence goes on along the minus strand of JAGHYP010000037.1, from coordinate 5,377 downwards.
AGGCGCGCCGCTCGAATTGGGCTACAATCTTGTGCTACACTGTCAGAAAACTCGGTCAAAAGAGCGTCGGCGTATGCTCTCCGAGCAGGACAAGCAATTTTACGACCAAAATGGTTACGTCGTGGCGCGCGGTCTGTTCTCGGCGGAAGAGGCCGCTTTCTACCGCGATTATTTCACGCGCCTGCGCGAAGCAGGCACTTATCCGGGCGACGAGCTTGGCGTGGTCTTGCGCGATAGCGACGATCCGCTCAAGCGCTACCCGCGCATGATCCACATGCATCGCTGGGACGCGGTCAGCCGCGCTTGGCTGCTCGATCCGCGCCTGCGCGACGCGCTTACGCTGCTGCTGGGACGGACGCCTTACGCCGTGCAGACCATGCTCTACTTCAAGCCGCCGGGCGCCCGCGGACAGGCGCTACATCAAGATAACTACTACTTGCGCGTGCAAGGCGGCACATGCATGGCAGCCTGGATGGCGCTTGAGCCGTGCGATGAGGCGAACGGCTGCATGATGGTGGTGCCGGGCAGCCACACTTGGGAGCTGCTCTGCACAGTGCCTGCTGATACTACACGGAGCTTCACAGACGTCACTGTGCCGCTGCCCGAGGGCTGCGAAGTGCGCCCTGTGCCGATGCAAGCAGGCGACGTGCTGTTCTTCAACGGCTCATTGGTTCACGGCAGCAATCCGAACACGACGACAGATCGCTTCCGCCGCGCCTTGATCGGTCATTACATCGAAGGGCAGGCTGAGGCGGTCGCGGCGTGGTACAACCCCGTCCTGCGCTTTGACGGCACTGAGTTCAGCTTGCGAGCCAGTCCGCTCGGCGGCAAATGCGGCGTTTGGGTCGAGCGCGACGGCAGACCTATTCTCGAGCTGAGCGGCGAAGACTTCACGCGCGACGCGACTAGGCTCTAGCCGCTGCTGCGCAGCCGCTGATTGTCAGCCCCCTGTTTGCCCGGCCTGCGCCAGAGATGCTATTATCATGCCGTCATCAAGCGGCTGAGCAGCTCTGCAGGCAAGGGAGACAGGTATGGTCGGGCTACGGCGCCTTTGGAACGCGTTCAAGAACGTCGCGATCTTCTTCTCGTTCATCATCAACTTCGTCTTCTTGATCGTGATCCTGCTGCTGCTGACTGCGATCTTTCAGATCACAAGCGGCATCGCTGAGCCGCTGCTGGGCGGCTTGTACAGCAGCTTCGTCGGCTTGAATCAAGCGCGCATCATCACCACTATTGACGTGAACGATGCTATCAACGTCAAAGACCAAATTCAGGTGGTGGATGCGATCAACGTCAAAGACACGATCCCTGTCGTCCTGAACATCCCGTTGCGGCAAAACACAGTGGTCAGCCTGACGCAACCCGTGCCGATCACGGCGAACGCCTCATTCGCCTTGCCCGGCGGCGGCGGCACGATCCGCGGCTCAGTGGCGATCACCTTGCCGCAAGGCTTGCAACTGCCAGTCGCGCTCGATTTGAACGTGCCTGTGGATAGCAGCCTGCCGATTGACCTGAAAGTGCCGATCAACCTGAATGTGCCTGTTGAGCTGAAAGTGCCTGTGGCGCTCAAAGTGCCTGTGAATATCCCGCTCGCAGAGACGCAGCTCAACGATGTGGCGAAGAGCCTGCAGGATGTGATTGGCCCGCTGACGCGCGTGGTGACCAATCTGCCTAGGAATTGGAACGAGATGTGGATCGTGATCGGCAAGCTCTTGGCAGGTCAGCCGCCCGATTTGCTGGCGGATAACGACTTCATCCGCAATCCGTGGCCCGGCTTCCGCACTGGCCCTGGCGCGAATCTGCCCACTTTCACGCCGACTGCCCTGCCGCCGAATGCAACTGTGATCATCGTGCCGCCTGCCGAAAGCACTCCAGCTGTGCCGATCGCCGCGCCAACTGCCACGCCGACCGTTGTCATACCGCCGACAGTGACGCCTGTGCCGCCGACGCCGACCTTGACCATCATCGATCCTGCCGAGTACCGCTTGCCGACGCCAACTGTGCCTTGAAGCTCGCCCGACCAGCATGACTCAACCTTCTTCGCCCCCGCCTGCCATCTGCGATTACGAAGGCTCGACCTACCGCACCGATTTTTGGGAAGGCAAAGGGCGCGAGTACGAGGACGCGGTCGAGCGTCTGGTCTTGCGGCGCTTTCTGCCACGTCGCGGCAAGCGCTATGCAGATTTCGGCGCAGGCTTCGGACGCCTGATTGACGAAGCGGCAGGCTTCGACGAAGTGGTGGTGGTAGATTACTCGCGCACCATGCTGCAGGAAGCGCAGGCGCGGCTCGGGCGCGCCGAGCGCTTCATTTACGTGGCAGCCGATCTGTACAAGCTGCCGTTCGCCGCTGATGCCTTCGATGCCGCGTTGCTGTGCCGCGTAGTGCATCATCTTGCCGATGCGCCTGCTGCGCTGCGCCAAATTCGGCAGTGCATGGCGAGCGGCAGCATCTTTGTGCTGGAATTCGCCAATAAGCTCAACCTGAAGGCGATCCTGCGCTACGCACTGGGCCGCCAAGCTTGGAGTCCGTACAGCCTCGCGCCGCATGAGTTCGTGCGTCTGAACTTCAACTTTCATCCCGCGTACATCCGCCAAGCGTTGGTCGCGGCAGGTTTTACGCCGCGCCGCCGCGTTGCCACCTCTTGGTTGCGGCTTGGCTTGCTCAAGCGCCTCTTGCCGCTGCGCCTGATGGTCGCGCTGGATCGCATTTTGCAGCCGTTGGGCAGCTTGCTGCCTTACGCGCCGCAAATTTTCGTAGAAAGTCAGGTGTGCGGCGCGCCGAGCGCGCTCGTCCCGCGCGAGCAGCTCTTCAAATGCCCGCTGACAGGCGCGCCGCTGCGCCGCGAGGGCGATCTGCTCGTCAGCGCTGAAGGCAACCCGCGCTGGGCAATCCGCGATGGCATCTACGACCTAAAAGAGCCGCTCGCCTAGCGCCGCCGCACCTACCCCTAATTTTTGGTGGATCATGCCGCCGCGCTGCGCCAAACGCGCCGCCTTGTGCTACGCTTGGAGTGTTTTGCTCTGCACTTGCTCGCACCTGACTGGACTGCGCGCGAGGAGTTCCAAACCTTGCAAAAGGAGCGCGAATGGCGCTGCAATACGTACTCTACGTTGTCTTAGGTTTGCTAGCTCTGTTTGTGGGCGGCAATTGGTTGGTGAAAGGCGCGGCGCGCCTGGCGCTCTCGTTAGGCGTCTCGACTTTGGTGGTCGGCCTGACGATTGTCGCCTTCGGCACGTCATTGCCTGAGCTGTTGGTCTCACTCGATGCTGCCTTGCGAGGCGCGAACGACATCTCTGTCGGCAATGTGGTCGGCTCGAACATCGCGAATATCGGCTTGATCCTCGGCTTGACGGCGCTTGTTTTCCCTGTGCCTGTCAAATCGCAAGTGGTCAAGCGCGACCTGCCGATCATGTTAGCCGCCTCATTGCTGATCGCTCTTTTGATTCAAGATAAAGAGGTTGATCGCCTAGAAGGCGCGCTGTTGTTCGGCGGCGTGCTCGCTTACATAGCCCTCTCATACTTGCTCTCTGTGCGTGAGCGGCGCGCATCGGCCGCCCAAGCCGACGATTTGGATGAGGAAGAATTCGGCACTGACCCGCGTCGCGCCAATCGGCTCTTCGAGCTGGCGCGGCTAAGCGTTGGCTCGGTCGTGCTGGTCGCCGGCGCAGACTTGCTGGTTAAGGGCTCGGTCAACGTCGCCATAGCGCTCGGCGTGCCGAAGCTCGTCATCGGCTTGACGCTGGTGGCAGTCGGCACGTCGCTGCCAGAGCTGGCAACTACGCTCATCGCCTCGCTGCGCAAGGAGAACGATATCGCCGTCGGTAACATCGTCGGCTCGAATATCTTCAACATCCTAGCAATTCTCGGGCTGACGGCGCTGGTCAGGCCGCTCGGCATCAATCAGCGCGTGCTGGATGTTGATATCATCGTCATGCTGGCCTTCTCGCTCGGTCTGTTGTTCGTGGTGCAGGGCGGCAGAGTGATGCGCTGGCAAGGCGGCTTGCTGCTGAGCGCGTATTTCGTCTTCACGCTGTGGACGTTTGCGAATCGTGGTGGCGCGTAGCGCGCGCTGCAGCGAGCGCCAAGCCGACGATCAGCCAGAAGGCGATCGAGACGGCGTGAAACTCCAAGTTGAAGTAGTAGTGATCGACCACGCCGTTGATCGCCACGCCGAAGACAGCTGCCGCGAAGCCCAGCCATAGCGCATCCAGACCCATTTGGCGCAACTGCCGCCTGCGCACCAAGCCGTAGCGCAGCGTCTCCAGCAGGATCAGGCTGAAAAGCGCGATGCCTATGATGCCTGTTGCATTGCCGATCTTGAGATACGTGCTGCTGACGCCTAGGTAGATATCGCGGTCAGGTGTGCCTGCAAAGCCGACGCCGAGCAGCGGATAGCGCCCGATCAGCCTCAGCGAGTCTTTGAACTCCCCAAGACGCATCTGCGTGGCAAGGTCTTCACCTTGCAAGCCGTCCAAAAGGCGCTCCACGTAGCGCTCCATGAACGGTGCGCTCAGCAGAAGCGCAAGGCTGAGCGCGCCGATCACCAGCAGCCAGCGGTAGCGCAGCAACGCCATGAAGAAGATGGCGGCGCCGAACGCAAGCCATGCGCCGCGGCTCTGCGTGAGCAAGATGGCGAGCGGATACGGCGCGAAGAGCAGCCATGCCAGCCCGCGGCCGCCAATCGCAGGCGCTTTGTTGAGCGCGTTCGCCAACGCCACTATGCCAAACATCAACAGGAAACCGCCATAAGCGTTCGGATCGATCCACGTGCCGATGGCGCGCTCGCCCAGCAGCGGGTTGTCTTCGATGTAGCGCAGCACGTCGCCGCGCGGATAGCCGAGGCGACTGAGCGCGTTGAGCAAAGTCAGCGCGGTCTGATCGCTGAGCAGGTAGAGCAGCACGCCGATCGCGGCCTGCAGCGCCCCGAAGACGATCATGGCGGCGCTGATGCCTGCCAAGCGCTGCTTATCGCGCGCCACGTCTACAATCACAATGGCCGTCACCATGCTCAGCAGCATCTCTACGAATTTGCGCAGCATGTTCGTGGTCAGCAGCGCGTGACCGAGACCCGCCACAAAGCTGAACAGGCACCAGCCGATGAATAACGCGATCAGCAGCTGCGCAGGCGCGAAGCGGAACTGCTCGCGACGGCGCGTCATCCATTCGAACAGGTACACCAGCAAAAAAGCGCCGAGCGCGACGTCAATGAAAGTCGGCGTGAGCGCGAAACGCACAGGCAATGTGCCGAAAGGCAGCAGCGCGATGATCGCGATCGTCACGTACAGCGCGAAGCTCAAATTGGTCAGCGCGTATAGTCCGAGGGCTGCGCCGAAGAGCGCGCCGAACGCCAGCAGCGGGCCGCCGAGCGCGATCAGC
>JAGHYP010000036.1 GCA_017743585.1 Chloroflexota bacterium | reverse complement strand
GCTGGTGTAGAGTGTAGCACACTCCGCCCAACTGTCAAGAGGGAATTTTTCAGGACGCGCGAAATTTCGTCCCAACTCACTCTGACCAGCGCCATGCGCCAAGCGTTCGAAAGCGATCCGCAGGCTGGCTGACGAAGCCCAGCTGAACGCCTGATAAGCGCGTGTCAACGCCGTAATAGTAGATTGGATAGTAGAGTATAAGCGCCGCTGCTCGGTCGCAGAATAAGCGCTGAAACTCAGCGTAGAGCGCCACGCGCGCGCTGCCATCGGTTGTCTGGCGCGCCGCCTCTAGCAACTCGCTGATGCGCCGATCATTCAAGCGTCCAAAGTTGAGCCCGCCCTCGCTCGGCACTTGCCCCCACACGCTGTACGGATCAGGATCGGCGCTCGGCGCAAGGTCAAGCTCGACCAGCGCCGCCTCGAAGCTGCCGTTTGCCAAGCGCTCGCGGAAAGTCACGCGATCTATCACTACTACTTCCACGCCTAGACCGAGCGCACGCCACGCCTCAGCCACAGCTTGCCCGAGCGCCGCCTGCGCCGCGTCATCGCTCAACAACAACTGAAAACGATAGCTTGGATGTTGCGGCGGCTGCGCTGCCTCAGGCACACTTGGATCGCGCTTAGGAGGCGGCGGCGTGATTCGCACCTGCGCGAGGCTGCGCGCTGCTGCCTCGGGCGCGTCGGGATCGTAGCTAGGGCAGCTGACCTCAGGCGCGTATGCCCACGAGCTTGGCAAGATCGGCGTGTTGGCGACCACTGCCCGATCCGCCATGAAGCGCGTCACGAGCGCAGCCCGATCAACGCTGCGCGCCAACGCCTGCCTGAAGCGCAGATCGCGAAAGAACGGCGCCGAGTCGCTCGCCCAGTTGTAAATGACCGCGCCGATGGCTGGCTTGTAGGCTGTGTACAGCGTGAGCGGCAGCGCTCTGAGCGATTGCACCACTGCCGATGGCACCTCAGAGAGGCTGCTGACCTCGCCGCGCTCAAAAGCAGCGCGCGCCTCTTCCCAAGTCGGATAACAGATCAGGTCGAGCTGGCGCAGCGTGTAGCCTTCAGCTGCCTCTGGGCGCGCCGCGAAAGTTGGCGCAGCGCGTAAGCGGACGCCGCGCAAGCGCACGCCATCGCTCAGCAACCGCTCAAATTGATAAGCGCCCGTGCCGATCGGATTTAAGTTGAACGGATGTGTGATAAGCGTGCGCCCCGTGACGCCGCGCATCGCGTGTTCAGGCAGAATGCCGATTCGCAAATAGTCAAGGAAGGTGGCAAGCGGCTGCGCCAACTTGAAACGCACAGTCTGCGCGTCCAGCGCGTCCACTTCCACAGTCCGCCAGAAGTTGCGCAGGTCGGGCGGGCCGCTGAAATCTTCCGCTTGCATCAGGCCAATGGTGAAGACCACATCGGCGCTGGTGAACGGCTCGCCATCGTGCCAGCGCACATCCTCGCGCAGGGTGAAGACGTAAGTCAGACCGTCATTCGAGATGCGCGGCGGACTCGCCGCTAAGCTCGGGACGGCGTTGCCATAGGCGTCCGTCTTCATCAGCCCTTCGAAGATCAACGCAGTCACGTCGCGATCGGCTTGATTGAAGCCTGCCAAGAGCGGGTTGAGCTTCAGAATGCAGCTGGGCGCGATGAGCGCCTCGCGCAGGACGCCTTGCTCAATAGGCGGCAATGCTGCAGCAGGACGCGGGGGCGCAGTTGATAGCTCAGCGCTAACGCGAGTCGGCAACGGCGTGGCGCTCGGCAGCGCTTGCGTCACGGGCGTGGCAGCAGGCTGAGGACGAATTGACGACTCGGACAGGCGCAAGGCGATGACCGCTGCCAGCAAGGCGACCGCCAAAAACAGCGCCAGCAGCGGCGCACGCAAGCCGTTCAACAAATTCCCTACTGCGCTGCCAGTTGAATCACGGCGTTGATCAAAAAGATTGCCGAGAGGATGATGGTGAGCTGGAAGAGCGTCTTTTCCAGACCGCGCCGCGTCTTGGTGATGCCCAAGCCGCCCTCGCCGCTGCCGAGCAAGCTGCCGATGCCGCTGCCCTTCGATTGCAAGATGATCAGCGCTACCAGAGCAACCGAGAGCAGGATTTGAATGATCTGTAAGGCTGTTTTGAGCGCGCCCATTCTGTGCGTTTTCCTCAGGTCGCCAATTCGAGGCGGCATTATAGCCCAAACAGGCAGACTTGGCTAGAGAGCGTTGCGCTCACTCGACGCCGACAATGTAGTGATAGTGTGGCTGACCGCCATACAACACCGTCACCTCTTGCTCAGAATACTGCGCGCGCACGGCTTCAGCTGCCGCCTCAGCCTCGGCAGCGGCGACTTGCTCGCCATAATAGAGCGTGATCACCTTGTAAGCGTCTGCTCGCGCCCGTTCCAGCAGATCGAGCAAGACGCGCTCGGCCGTCTGACCGACGCTCACCAACTGATCGTCCAATAGCCCGATGATCTGCCCCCTCTGCACCTCTAGGCCGTTCAGGTGCACTTCGCGCGTGGCAGATGTCACCTCGCCTGTGCGCACGCGCTGCGCAGCGTCCGTCATCGCGGCACAAACTTCGTCAAAGTCGCCGTTAGGTTGCCAAGCGACCATTGCTGCGACGCCTTGCGGCAAGCTGCGCGTCGGAATGACCGCTGCTGCGCAGCCGAGCTCGCGCTCAGCTAATTTCGCCGCCTGCTGCGCCGTCACAATCACGTTAGGATTGTTCGTCAGCAGGACCACGCGCGCTGAAGCCGCTGCGCGCATCGCTTCTAGAAACTCTCCGACGCTCGGATTCATGGTCTGACCGCCGAACAGAGGGCGCGCGCCGAGATCGCGGAACACACGGCTCATGCCTTCGCCGCAGACCACGCTGATGACTGCAATCTCGGCAGTGCACCCAGCAGCCAGACGCGCCGCGCGATAGGCGACGCTCTGCGCTTCCATATCCTCAACCACCACGTCGCTCAGCTTGCCCAGCGATTCGCCATAGGCGAGCGGCACGCTTGGATCGGACACATGCACATGCACTTTGACCGCTTCAGGCGTGCCGACCACAATTGGCGAGCTGCCCATCGCGCTGATGGCAGCGCGAATCGCATCCATGTCCAGATTCTCGCCATAGAGCATGTATTGCACGTCGTAGCCGAAGCCGCCTTCGTCAGCTCTTGCCGAGAGCGCAAGGGCGGCGTCAAGCGCTTCTGTGCTGAGCGCGGCAGGCGCAGAGAGCGTTGCAATAGAGTCATCGCGCGCATCGAACAGGCGCGCCATGCCCTCTAGGATCACAATCAAGCCTTGCCCGCCTGAGTCCACCACGCCTGCTTGCGCCAAAATCGGCAGCAGACTCGGAGTCTCGGCGAGCGCGCGCTTGCCGCTCTCCAGACCTTCGAGGAAAATGCGCCGCAAGTCGCTTGTATGCGCCGCTGCGCGCGATACAGCGTCGCTCACAGCGCGCGCCACTGTCAGAATTGTGCCTTCCACAGGCTGTGGAAACGTCGCGTAAGCCGCTTCGACCGCTTTTTGAAACGTGCGCGCCAGAAGTGGGGCGTCTAGCTCAGTCGCGCCGCGCAACGCCTCAGCGACGCCGCTCAAGAGCTGCGAGAGGACCGTGCCAGAGTTCCCGCGCGAGCCGTGCAACGCGCCATGAGCGAGCTTAGCCGCTACCTCGCCAATTGCCGTGCGCTCATCGTGCGCGATGGCAGCTACAGCGGCGCGCAGCGTCAGGAGCATGTTCGTGCCGGTATCGCCATCAGGCACGGGGAAGACGTTGAGCGCGTTCACCTGCTCGGCGTGCTGCTCGAGCCAGGCGAGCGCCGCCATCATCAGATGGCGCAAGTGCCTGCCATCGCACTTGAGCATCGCCTGCGAGGCACTCGGTTGACTGAGACTTGTCGAGATCACAGCTTGACCGCCTGACCGCTAAGCCGTTCTATGTACTGAAACACCGCTCAGTCCGAATCATAGCGCGTTGCTGAGCGCGTCGGCATGGCGCGCGGCTCATAGATGCTCGTCTCTGCCTTGCGCCTTGAGCTGCTCGACCACTTCGCGCACGTCTTGCGCGCGATTTTTATCGCAGACCAAGATCACGTCGCCTGTATCCACGATCACTAGATTGTTGACGCCGATGGTGACGACCAGACGGTCGCTGACGATGAGCGTGCCGCGTGTGTCAATGCGGATGTGTTCGCCGCCGCGCACGACGTTGTCGTCCTCATCGCGCACGAGGGTTTCAAACAAAGTCGCCCAAGTGCCGACGTCGCTCCAGCCGATCTGGACGGGGATGACTGCCACGCGCTGCGCGCCCTCCATGATGGCGTAATCGAACGAGAGCTTTTGCATCTGCTGCCAGATGGCAGGCAGCTCGGCGGGCTGCGCAACAGCGCGCTCTAGTAGTGCGTACATGGCGGGCTGTTGGCGCGCGAACTCTTGTTTGGCGCGCGCCGCTGTCATGATGAACATGCCGGCGTTCCAGCTGAACGTGCCTTTGCGCAGGAAGAGCGTCGCTGTCGCCTCATCAGGCTTCTCAGTGAAGCGCAGGCTGCGATAGACTGCCAAGCCGTGCGCTTCGCCGAGCTGCTCGCCGCGCTCGATGTAGCCGAAGCCAGTGGCGGGATAACTGGGCGGGATTCCGAGCGTGACAATGTACCCTTGGCGCGCAAAGACCTCAGCAGCGCGCAGAGCCTGCAAAAACGCTCCTTCATCGGCGATGTGATGATCCGCGGCAAGAATGGCGATCACAGCCTGCGGGTCGCGCTCGGCGATGTGGAAAATGCCTAAGCCAGCGGCAGGCCCGCTATCGCGTCCGAACGGCTCGACAATGAAATTCTCGAAAGGCAAAGCCGGCGTGCTTTGATGCAGCGCAGCTGCTATGTCGCTTCCTGTCACGACGAAGATGCGCTCAGGCGGCAATAAATCGCGCAGCCGTTCCACGGTCACTTGGAACATGGTGCGCTCTTCGGTCAAGGGCAACATTTGCTTGGGACGATCGCGGCGGCTGAGCGGCCACAGGCGCGTGCCACCGCCGCCTGCCATGATCAGGGCATAAAAATTTTCAGGCATAATAAACTCCAGTTGTCAGACCGCTGCGACAAGGCTGTAACGTTGCGCGCCCGTCTGGCAGACGACCCCTTTCACCTCTAGAACGGTCAAGACGGCGCTGACGCGGCTGGCGGCTAGGCCGCTTTGGCGCACAATTTCGTCAATGTGCTTCGCCTGATCAACCTCTAGGTAGCGCAGCACGCACGCCTCGTCGTCGCTCTCAGGCGTGTAGCGCACAGGCTGCACCTGACTCGGCTTCATAGCGGCAGGCGTGCTTGGCGCAAGCACTTGTAAGATATCCGCTGCGCTCGTGGTGAGCGTGGCGCCGCTGCGGATCAGGGCGTTGGTGCCGCTGCTGGCAGGCGAGAGCGCATTGCCCGGCACTGCGAACACTTCGCGACCTTGCTCAAGGGCGCAATCTACTGTGATCAGCGCGCCGCTCTTCTCGGCCGCCTCGACCACCAAGACGCCATACGCCAAGCCGCTGATCACGCGGTTGCGCTGCGGAAAGTTATGCCGCTCTGCCTTTGTGCCAAGCGGGAACTCGCTGATCAGGCAACCGCTCTCCATGATCTGCGCGGCGAGCGCGCTTTGATCGGCAGGGTACACGCGGTCAATGCCGCATGGCAACACTGCAATGGTCCGCCCGCCGGCGCGCAGCGCCGCTCGGTGCGCTGCCGAGTCGATGCCATGCGCCAAGCCGCTGATGATCGTCACGCCTTGGCTTGCCAACGGCTCGACAATGTGCGCCGTCATGCGCTTGCCGTATTCAGTGGCGTTGCGCGTGCCGACCACTGCCAGCGCGTTCTGGTCGGCGGCTTGCAGCGTGCCGCGCACGTAAAGCAACGGCGGCGGGTCGGCAATCTGGCGCAACAGCGGCGGATAGTCAGGATCAGTGATCGGCAGCAAGCGCACGCCTAGCCGCTTCAACTGACGCAATGCTGCTTCTGGGTCATAGGTTTGGCGCACGCGCAAGAGCGCCTCAAGCGCCTGCTTGGTGAGTCCTGCTGCGCGCAGCGCCTCAGCGGGTGCGCGCCAAGCTGCCTCAAGCGTCTGGTAGCGCTCCAGCAAGGCGCGCAAATGCGTCCAGCGCACGCCGCGCACCTGATTGAATCCAAGCCAGCCGTGCAAGGCTTCCGCAGACACGCGCTCTGCTTTCGTCAAGCGTCGTTTGGCTCGATCAGCATAGCAAAGCAGCGCACTTACGTCAAGTTCAGCCGTGTAAGTCTCTTGACAAGCTAGGGTAGTAGCGTAGAATATCCGCTTGGCAGTGCGCCGCTTGACTGGGGAATTCCGCATTCTTTGTGGAACAAGACGGCGCCGTTGAGAGAATCTTCAACAATTATGACCGCGCTTCAAGAAAAGCGTCCGAGCTTATGGCGGATGCTGATCGGGAAGCCACTGGCGACGAAAGACTTGCCGCATCAAGCGGTGAGTCGCGCTGTTGGTCTGGCTGTATTCGCCTCGGACGCGCTCTCTTCCACTGCTTACGCTACTGAAGAAATCCTAGTCATTCTCGCCTTCGCAGGCTCAGCTTACTTCGGCATTTCAATCTCAATCGCCTTCGCCATCGCCGTGCTGCTGTTCTTGCTCACGATCTCGTATCGGCAGACCATCCTCGCCTACCCGAACGGCGGCGGCGCGTATGTGGTCGCGCGCGATAACTTGGGCGAGATTCCTGCGCAGATCGCGGCGGCGGCGTTGCTGATTGACTACGTGCTGACGGTCTCAGTCAGCATCTCGAGCGGCGTGGCACAAGTCACCTCTGCTGTGCCGGCCTTGCGCGACTTCCGCGTTGAGCTGGCGCTGCTCGTGATCATCTTGATGACTATTGCCAACCTGCGCGGCGTGAGGGAATCAGGGCGGCTATTCGCCGTTCCAACCTATTTCTTCATCTTCATGTCGTTCACCTTGCTGATCGTCAGCCTGATCGAGGCCAGCTTGGGGCGCTTGAAGCCTGTGACGGGCGTTGAGGTCATCCATCATGACGTGGTCGAGCCGCTGACGTGGTTCATCGTGCTGCGCGCGTTCTCAAGCGGCTGCACAGCGCTGACGGGCATCGAGGCGATCAGCAACGGCATCACTGCCTTCAGAGAGCCGCGTAGCCGCAACGCCGCTGCAACGCTGATGGTGATGAGCGCCATCCTGATCACCATCTTCGTCGGCTTCACGCTCTTGGCGAACGCCGTGCAAGCCATGCCTTCACATCACGAGACCGTTGTCTCGCAAATGGCGCGCGCCGTCTACGGGCAGAACATTATGTACTACGGCACGCTCGTCAGCACAGTGCTGATTCTGCTCTTGGCAGCTAACACTGGCTTCGCCGACTTTCCGCGCTTGGCGGCGCTCGTGGCAGCCGACGGCTTCCTGCCGCGCCAATTGACCATTCGCGGCGCGCGCTTGGTCTTCTCGGTCGGCATCGTCACGCTCGGCATGCTGGCAGGGGTGTTGGTGGTCTTCTTGCAAGCGAACGTCACGTTGCTGATTCCGCTGTACGCCGTCGGCGTCTTCTTGAGCTTCACGCTTTCGCAAGCGGGCATGGTGGTGCGCTTCTGGAGGGCGGGCAGGCTGAAGCCGGGCGAGAAGATCACGAACGAAGTGACCACGCTGGAGCATCTTCCGCATTGGCGCGCCAGCATGGTCATCAGCGCGGTCGGCGCGACGGCGACGTTCATCGTGATGACGATCTTCGCCGTCACCAAGTTCACTAGCGGCGCGTGGCTCGTCGTCCTGCTGATTCCGACAATGGTCTTTGTCTTCAGCCGCATCCATCGTCACTACACGGATATTGCGCATCGCCTGAGCGCAGCGGGCTTGCGCCTGAAGCGCGGCGAGCGCCATGTGGTCTCAGCGCTCGTCTTGGTGGACGACATCCACATTGGCGCGCTGCGCATGATTGACTACGCCAAGTCGCTCGGCGTGAAGTGGCGCGCTATTCACGTGGCAATCAATCCTGCCAAAGTGGAGAGGATACGGCAGAAATGGCAAGAACGAGTTGGTGAGGGCGAGTTGACTATCCTCGAGTCGCCTTACCGTCAGTTGATCGAGCCAATTCGCGATGAAGTCCTGCGCGAGCTAGAGGCGAATCCTGAGGGCTACGTGAACGTGATCCTCGGTCACTTGGCGATGGATACACTCTGGGAGCAGATTCTGCACCAGAACAACGCCTATATCTTCAGCCTTGCGCTGCAAAATCTAGATCGCGTGGTAGTGACCACAGTGCCGTATCAGTGCCACCACGATGACGGCAATGGCAACGGCCACGATAAGAAGAACGGCACTCCGCTGCCACCTGAGGTAGAAGTGCAAGCTGAAGACACAGCGGCCTGAGCGCTCACGCTGCCGCTTCCCTTCAGTACGCGCCGTTGCCCAGCAGGACGTTCGGAATGGTGCGCAGCAAAATCTGCAAGTCTAAGCCAATTGACCAGTTCTCGATGTAGTAGATATCGAGCAAGCATTGCTCCTCGAAAGGCACCTTGCTGCGCCCGCTGACCTGCCACAAGCCTGTGATGCCGGGCTGCGTGTTCAAGCGTTGCCGCTGCCACGCCTCATAAAGCGCGACTTCGGAAGGCGTCGGCGGGCGCGGGCCGACAATGCTCATCTCGCCGCGCAGCACGTTGATCAAGTTCGGCAGCTCGTCCAAGCTCGTACGCCGCAAAAAGCGCCCAACGCGCGTGATGCGCGGATCGTTTTCCCACTTCGGGCGCTTCGGATCAGCCCCTGTTTGCTTGATCAGCTCTTGATGCTGCTGATCAGCGCCTTCGTACATCGAGCGGAACTTGAGCATGTAAAACTCGCGTCCGTTCTTGCCGACTCGCCGATGCGCGTAAAAGACGCTGCCCGGCGAATCGAGCTTGATGGCGATCGCGATCAGCACGCCGAGCGGCAAGGCGATCGGCGCGACCAGAAGCACAATCGCCAAATCTATCGCGCGTTTGAGCAGGTACTGGCTGCGGTTCATGCGCGTGGTCGCCTTCAGACCGAGCAATGGAATGCCTTCCAAGTTCTCCACGCACACTTGGCTCATGTTCAGCTGGAAGAGATCGGGCACGACGCGCGTCTGCACGCCGCTCGCCTCGCAGCGCTGCACGATCTCTATGATTTTCTTACGCGCGTCCCACGGCAGCGCCACGATCACCAAGTCCGCAACGCCTTCCGCCAAGAGTTCAGGCAATCGCTCAAGGCTGCCCAAGCCGCGCACCCTGCCCATATCCACTGAGCCGCGCTCTGGATCGTCATCAAGGTAACCGACTGGGACGTAGCCGAGGTCAGGGCGCGCCAGGATGGCGCTCAGCACGGCGCGACCGACGTCGCCCGCGCCGATCAGCAGCACGCGCTCCACGCCAATTCCGCGCCGCCGCATGAGACTGCGCACAAAGCGGTAGACCAGGCGGATGCTGGATAACAGCACAACGCACAGCACTGCCGCCAGAATCAGCAGCAGGCGCGAGAACGCCGGCGGCTGCGTGAAAAAGCTGACCGCCATCGCGATCACAGTGGCGCTGGCAGTGCCGTTCACGATTCGCGATACTTCTTCAAGCCAACTGCGTCCGCGCTGCTCGCGATATAGGCCTGCCACAGGCGCCGTCAGCACAAGCCACAAGGCGAAGACGAGCGCGTATGGCACGAATACGTCGAATGATGTGAAAAATGCCGCCTCGACCGGCAAGATATTGCGCACCAGCTCGGATTGGTAGCGCAGACTGTACGAAAGCCAAAACGCCACGAAGACCAGGCCGAAGTCCAGTGCGGGCATCGCCCGCCGCATCCATTTTGCCCAATCTCGACCTTTTTCGCGCATCGCGTCTAATTCTCTAACGCCCTGCGATATGTTTCTAGCGTCGCTTGCGCCGTGTTGAGCCATGTGAAGTGCCGCGCGCGCGCCTGAGCGCGCTCAGATTGCTCGGCGCGCCACGCTGAGTCGTGAATGGCGCGCGCCAATGCTGCGCACCACGCCGTCTCATCTTGCGGCGGCAGCTGAGCGCCGACGTCGCCTGCTGCCTCAGGCAGCGCTGAGACGTTTGAGACCAACGGCGGTGTGCCACACGCCATCGCTTCCACTACGGGCAATCCCCAGCCTTCGAAGATCGAAGGATAGACGAATGCCTCTGCGCAATTGTACCAATAGACCAGCTCGGAGTCAGGCAGGTAGCCGACCTGATGGACTGTCTGCGCGATGCCGAGCCGCTCGATCAGCTGCGGCAGCCTCTCCGTCATCCAGCCGAGGCCGCCGCCTAAGACCAGATGCACCGCGCGCCGATCCGACTCGGGCAAAGCGGCGTAGGCGCGCAGCAGAACGGGCAGGTTTTTGCGCGGCTCTAGCGTGCCAAGATAGAAGAAGAAGCGCCGCGGCAAGCCCTTGGCAGCCCGAAAGGCTTCCACCTCAGTGCTCGGCAGCTTTCGGAAGTGCGGCAGGACGCCGGGGATCGCTAGATCGATCCGCTCAGGCGGCACGCGCAACAGCCGGCTCAAGTCGTCAGCAGTGGAGCGCGAGATCGCGATCACGCGGCGCGCGCGACGGCAGCTGATGCCTGTCAGAGCGCGGAGATACAGCCGTCTTGCGGCAGGCAAGCGCTCAGGATGGCGCATGAAGCTCAGATCGTAAACAGTCACCACGAACGGATGCCTAGTCAGCAACGGCGCTACGAAGGCGAGCGCGTGCAACAAATCGAGTCCGTTCAACTGGAACGGCTGCACAACTTGTTCCCACACAATGCGCCATAGCGGATGGCTCGTCTTCAGGCGCGAGCGACGCACGGCATATGGCAAGGGCGGCAGCTCGCCCTCGCCGACGAAAACGGTCGCGCGCAGCGTCGGATCGGCAAGCGGCAAGTGCGCCAGCAAGTTGTAGATATAGTGGTGAATGCCCGTGCGCCGGAAGCTCTGCGCGCTCGCCAGCAGATGTGCGTTCAGTCCGATGTGCATGGCGGCTGATTGTAGCGCGCCGCACAGCGGCGCTAAAGCGTGAACTGCACGGCGCGCAGCCACTCGCGCGCGATCAAGGCGTGACCAACGCCGAAGGGATGGAACTTATCATCAGACCACAGCTGCGGCACGCTCACGCGCAAGACCTGTGCGAACGCCTCTTGCAAGTCCACGTAAAGCGTTTTGAGTTCAGCGGCGACCTGCGCCATCAGCGCGGCGTACACTTCTATCTGACGGCGCATCGGCTGCTCGCGATCGGGCTCGATCATGTATGGTGAGAGCAAGATCACTTTCGTGCCGAAGGCATCTTGCACGCGATGCACCAGCAAGCGCAAGGTCGCCTGATACTCAGCGGGGAAGACAGCAGTGGCAGGATCGCCGTGAAATTGGCGGTAGACATCGTTAATGCCGACCATCAACGAGAGCCAGTGTGGGCGCTCGCTGATCACATCGCGCTCGTAGCGCGCCGCGATCTCGCGCACTGTGTCGCCGCTCACGCCGCGATTGACGAAGGTCAAGTTTAGGTGCGGGTAGCGCGCGATCAGCATGTTGCGCACCATGCTGACGTAGCCGTTGCCGTAGGGCGCGGCGATATCGCGCCTGCCGGCCTCCGTGATGCTATCGCCGACGAAGACAATCTTTTGATTCGGCTCCAACAGCATAGGTCAATTCCAAAGCGCGCGTTGGCGTAGCTTTGTCCTTTGCCCGCCACATCGTTCTCACCAAGCCCTGAGCCACAGGGAAGCGCCGCTGCAGCACGAGCGCACTGCCTAAGTGTGATATCGGGCAGGCTGACCGCAATGGGGATAAGCGCCAAGACACCGCAGCCGATGGTGAGGTGCATTATGCCGCGACAAGGCTCAAGAGCAAAATACTGTGATAGTTCTCGCGTCGAAGACTGAAGGCGAGTGGCTAGCTTGCTCTTAGGGATGTGTCGAGCGTATCTCGCAGCGGCGCCGATTTATGATGCTCATGAACACTGGCGAGAAAGGTTGTGCGCGGCCGATGACCACGTATAATTCTGATTAAATGGACTGATCCCAAGCGAGCCTGCCCCCTATGAAACCCTCTCAACCTTTTGAGCGCTTAGAGGCACGCCTCGCGCAGTTGATCGAGGGCAGTTTCGCGCGTCTGTTTGCCAGTCGGCTGCACCCGCAAGAAGTCGCGTCGCGCCTTGCGCGCGCGCTTGACGAGAACATCCATTGCAACGCCGATGGCAGCCTGACGGCGCCCGATCAATTCATTGTGCGCCTTAACGCAGAGGATTATGCCACACTGCTCGACGAACAACCGAGCTTGGCGCAAGCGCTCGCGCTGAGCCTGATCGAGATGGCGAATCGCGCCGAGCTGCGCTTGGCGCGCAGGCCGCAAGTCACGCTGACGCCTGAAGCCGCGCTGCCGCCGCACAGTGTGCAAGTGCAGGCTTTCCTCACAGATGAAGAGGGCACTTCAACCGATGTGCTGGCGCTCAGCGAAGTCGCGCCGCCGCCAATTGATAGCCGCAATCCACAGCTGCTCTACAACGGCCAGGTTTTCGCGCTGCGCCGTCCTGTCGTCAACATCGGCAGACGGCGGGACAATCACATTGTGATTGATAGTCCATATGTTTCGCGCCATCACGCGCAGCTGCGCTTGCGCTTCGGGCGCTACGTGCTGTACGATCTCAACAGTCGCGGCGGCACGTTCGTCAATGGACATCGCATCACAGAGTGCATCCTGAAAGCTGGCGACGTGATCAGGCTCTCACAAGCCCTGCTCGTCTACGTGGAAGACGAGGCAGAGGGGGCGCATGTTGTTCACGATACTCAGTTGCGCTCGTCGCTGGCTCGGGAAGCGCCATCACCCGAGCCTGACTAGCCATGCAGCACGATGTGATCCTGCTCGCGCTCAGGCTGCTCGCCAGCGCGTGCCTGCTGCTCTTCTTCGGCGCGCTGATCGTCATGCTGTGGCGCGATCTGCGCGCGGCGCGCAATGAAGTGGAAATGCGCACGCGCAAATGCGGGCGCCTCGTCGTGATTGCTGCGGAGAACGGAAACATCCAGAGCGGCAAGAGCTATCCGCTGCTGCCGCTGACTAGCTTGGGCAGAGCGCCGACCAACACGGTCATCCTCGAGGATGGCTTCGCCAGCAGCGAGCACGCGCTCATCACGCTGCGCGACGGGCAGTGGTGGCTTGAAGATCGCGGCAGCAGCAATGGCACGCTGCTGAACGGCTACCGCGTGGAAGAGCCTGTCGTGCTGAGCGCAGGCGACATCATCTCTATCGGTCGCGTCGCGCTCAAGCTAGAGCTAGATTGACTCGCGTTTTCCGCCAAAGACTGTCATGCGTTTGCGCAGTGTGCGCTGTGCTTAGGCGCTGTACGAACAAACATTCAAAAATCGGCGCATCCTCCATTCTGCTGAGGCATAGAATTTATGCTAAACGCTGCCAAAAGCGAATTCACCGTCGCGAACGCCTATCGCTATGACCGTCGCAGCGCCGTGCGTTGGCTGATCTCGCACGTCATGCGCTATAAGTGGTTCTTCCTCACCACCTTGGTGCTGTATATCGCTTCGTATGGCGTGTACACTGCCTCTGAGGCGCTGATCGGCCAGGCAATTGGCGCGGTCGTCGCGCCTGAGCGCTTCGCCTTGCTGCCGAGCATCGTGCTTGCCATTCTCGGCCTGAAGCTGGCGGATAGCGTCTTGAGTCTGATCGGACTGCTCGCTATCGAGTTCATCGCGCAGCGCCTTGAAGCGGACGCGCGCGAAGAGCTATACGCCAATCTGCTCGGCAAAAGTCAGACTTTTCACAATCAACAGCGCGTCGGCGACATCATGGCGCGCGCCACAGATGACGTGCAGCAGCTGAGCGCCATGATCAATCCTGGCGTGGCAATCACGCTGGAAACGGCGATCGGAATCATCGTGCCGCTCGCCTTCATCGCTGGCCTGCGCTTCGAGTTGCTGCTCGTCCCCGTGCTATTCGTCGCGCTGTACATCGTGAGCGTGATAGGCTACGTGCGCCGCTTGAATCCAGTGGTGCGCCGTCAGCGCGAGCAGTTCGGCAGGATGAACGCGGGGCTGGAAGAGAGCATCAGCGGCATCGAAGTGGTGAAAGCGAGCGCGCAAGAGGCATTCGAACGCCGTAAGTTCCGCATTGCTGCTAGCCTGTTCCGCGACTACTTCGTGCGGCAAGGCTACATCGAGGCGCGATACCTGCCTGTCTTGCTCTTCGGCGTTGCGCTTGGCTTGGCGTTCATGCACGCGATGTGGCTCTATCAGCAAGGCGTCCTGAGCATCGGCGATGTCATCTCGTTCATGGCCATCATGGGCGTGCTGCGCTGGCCCACGCTCGCCTCGATCTTCTCGATCTCGCTTGTGCAGGCAGGCGTGGAAGGCGCGCGCCGCATTGTGAACATCCTGAACACTGAGACCGAGCTGGATCAAAACAGCGGCGGCTACAATCAGCCGATCAGAGGCGAGATTGTTTTTGAGAACGTCAGCTTCGGCTACGGCCGCAATCTTGTTTTGCGCAACATCAGCTTCACTGTGCGGCAAGGGCAGACGGTTGCCATTGTCGGGCAGACAGGCTCAGGCAAAAGCACGCTGACTCAGCTGATCAACCGCACTTATGATGTGACGCACGGTCGCGTGCTGATTGACGGCGTGGACGTGCGCGACTGGGACTTGGACGCGCTGCGCTCGCAGATCGGCAAGATCGAGCAAGATGTGTTCCTGTTCTCGCGCAGCATAGCTGAGAACATCGCTTTTGGCATGCCAGGCGCCACCCAAGAGCAGATCGAGCAGGCGGCGCGCATGGCGCAAGCGCACGAGTTCATTATGGGCTTCAAAGACGGCTACCAGACTCTGGTCGGCGAGCGCGGCGTGACGCTCAGCGGCGGTCAGCGGCCTGTCTCTTATACACATCT